>JAFECZ010000441.1 GCA_018241905.1 Pseudomonadota bacterium | reverse complement strand
CAGGAACGCGCATGGCGGCCTCCTGATGAAACGGGTGGGGCACAGAAGGGGCGACGGAGGGGGAGGGCGATGGTGCGCCAGGCGCTCCCGATAAACAACGCTTATCGGGAGCCGCCAGCACCCTTTGCCGCGCACCCGCCTGCCCGGCGCGAGCTGGCGGCGCATTCAAGCGCTGCACTGTGAACGCCCGTGGCCCGCCAAGGCCAAAGGAGGCCCAAGGGATGGATCCGCCTGCCTCCGGCTAGCCTGCGTGCTGCCTTGCCGCTGGCACCGCCCGCGTGCGCCAAACGCCGGCGCCCGGCGCCCGGCGCTCGATCCGCCCCGGCGCTGTCGCTCCACGGCATGTCCAGTGCTCGCCGCGGCGCGTCCAGCTTATGGCTTGGCGCACCGGCGGCACTCGTCACGATGCACGCCTGAAGCGATGGACGCGCGGCGGGCCACGCCAACGGCCCCGGAGGACCCGACTCGCGGCGGTGAAAAGTGCTAGGCTGAGTGCATGGGTGAGTTCTTCAGCAACCCGGGCGTGATATTTTGGTGTGTCGGCATGGCCATTGCCATCGGCGGCTCCTGGGTCATGCACGCGGCGCACGCGGACAACGTCAGACGTGCGCATGAGGACACCCTCACCAAACAGGTGAGCCCCCCTTGTGGGCGGCCTCTGGGCGATGGCTCCGCGGCCGGGCAGCCCTAAGGGCCCGCGCTACTGGCTAGTTCGCCCGGTTGCCGTTGGGTACCAGCCAGCGCTCATGGCCCTGTCTCTGCGACAGTCCTCCCCAGACGATGGCACCGTGGCGTCGGAGGCTTTGACGTGCGCTTGGCCGTCTTTTGCCGCCGGAGCGCGTCAGCGATGCAGGTCAGGACAAGTGTTTTCCAACAAGTCCCGACATTGCGAACATTGTCACCTCTGGCTTGCCTATCACTTGGACTACGGGTCATTTCAACCCCGCCTAGGACTGCTGGCCAGCCGTCTGAACGGGTTGTGCAGATGCAAGCTCGGCGGCCAGCGCCGTCTTGGCGAACAGCCGCTTCATCAACTTGGCCAGTCGCTCTGATTCGGGCTTCTGATCATTCGCGATTGTTCGGCACGCATCCATGAAACGGTCGGTCGCGTGGCCAAAGTGCGGGTCATACGTGCTTCGTTGGAGTCGCATCTGGATCATGCGGCGCATGAATTTCGGCAAACCTTCTATGTCCATCCCTCGGATGGCCGATTCAAAGTCACCGGCCGTCGCCCGCTTCATGGCCACTTCTTGCAAGGTGCCCCAACCGCTGTGTTCGATGACGTGATTGCAGGCCTCCACCACCGTCGCCTGTGCCTGCCGTTGCGCAATAGCGGCGTCGAAGGTGCCTTGGATGCCTGGATGTAGAGGGTTGCCAAAGGGTTGTCGTCGTCCGGGGCGGTGCCTCCACGAGCTTGAAACGCCGCGATCCAGGCTTGGATCACATGCTCTGCCAAGTCCTGTCCGCCGGTCAGTTCGCTAACTACGCCGTGCAACTCCGTAGCGACGTAGGGATCTTTCTTGACCTCGTTCCAAAGCTGGGTCTTGCCCGTTCCCCATCTGCCCGCCAAGGCGATGACCTTGCTGTCGGCGTTTCCGAGCAGCTCGATAAGTTGCTTCTTAGTTTTCTCAAGCGACATTTCGCCCCTTTTTCGTTCTCCGGCGCGGCGTGCCAAGTTCGGCTTCCGCTCACCGGGCAAGCTCGTCGGCATTGTCAGAGCAAGGGCGGCAATACACTGTGGCGAGTAACGAAGCATTGCCCGAGAGGACTGGCCGTATGGCGAACCAGCAATACCCTGTTGAAGTCCAATCGGACTTCCTCAAAAAGATCACCGGCGCCAAGCCGGTGCAGGCGCTGTCGGAGCTGATTTGGAACGGCCTCGATGCGGACGCCGCCGAAGTCGCCGTCTCCTTTGACTACAACGAACTCGACACCTTGTCGGAGGTGATCGTCCGCGACAACGGGACGGGAATTCCGCGCGACAAGGCTCCAGAGTATTTCAGGCGCCTCGGTGGCTCGTGGAAACGTCCTGGCGGGGCGACGCAAGGGGGCCGTTTCCTGCATGGCCAGGAGGGCCGCGGGCGCTTCAAGGCGTTCGCGATCGGCGACTTCGCAGAGTGGTCGGTGGTCTACGAGAAGGACGGAAAACCCTGGGCCTACAAGATCACGATGTCGGCCGCGGACATCCGCCACGTGTCGATTTCAGACGAAGCGGAAGCTCCCGGCGCCTGGCGCGGCGTGACGCTTACAGTCACCGAGCCGCGCAAGGATTTCACCACCTTCGTCAGCGAAGCGGGTCTGCATTCGCTCACCGAAGTGTTCGCGCTGTATCTGGCCGACTATCCGGACATTACGGTGACGGTTGGCGGCAACAGGATCGACCCAAAGGCCGTGATCGCCAGCCGCAAGGAGTTCCATCTCGCGGACATCAATGCCGCCGAGGCGACGCACACGGCGCGGCTCGAAATCGTCGAGTGGAAGGGCTTGTCTAACCGCGCCTTGTTCCTCTGCAACGAGAAGCGCTTCCCGCTCGCGCAGGCGGACCGCCGTTTCCATGTCGGCGATTTCCAGTTCACCGCGTATCTCGAGACCTCTTACCTCACTGCCGCCCAGAAGGAAGGCACCGTCGAACTTGCGGAAATGCAGGCGCCGATGGTCGAGGCGATCGACGAGGCGGTGAAGCAGATCAAAGAATATTTCCGGCAACGGGCGGCGGTCGCCGCCAGAGGTTACGTTGAAGAGTGGAAGGCTGAGCGCGTGTATCCGTTCGCCGAGGATCCGCGCAACCCGGTGGAGCAGGTTGAGCGACAAGTCTTCGACATCGTGGCCGTGAACGTCGCACGGCACTTGCCCGACTTCGATGACTCGCAGTTTCAGAACAAGGCGTTTCAGCTTCGCATGCTACGTCAAGCGATCGAGAAAAGCCCTGAGGAACTGCAGCTGATTCTTTCCGAGGTGCTGCGCCTGCCAAAGCGAAAGCAGGAGGAACTCGCCGAACTGCTTCGGGACGTCTCGCTTTCGGCGATCATCAGCTCAGCGAAGGTCGTGGCGGATCGCCTTCGGTTCCTGACCGGCCTCGAAGCAATCCTGTTCGATGTCGAGCCGAAGAAGCGGCTCAAAGAGCGCAGCCAGCTTCATCGCATCATCGCGCAGAACACGTGGCTGTTTGGCGAGCAATTTAGTCTCTCGGTTGACGACCAATCCCTGACCGAAGTCCTCCGAAAGCATAGGAAGCATCTCGGCGAAGACATCGTCATCGACGCACCGGTAAAGCACGTCTCCCAGGAGCGAGGCATCGTTGACTTGATGTTGTCGAAAGCGATCCGCCGACATCAGGCCAACAGCTTGTCGCACTTGGTCGTGGAACTCAAGGCGCCGTCCGTAAAGCTCGACACGAAAGAAATTTCTCAGATCGAGGGCTACGCGGCGTCGGTCACCGCTGATGAGAGGTTCCGGAACGTCGACGTGCATTGGGAGTTCTGGGCAATTAGCGACGACCTCGGTCCCCACGGCAAGTTCCGGGTTGGCGAAAAAGGCGGCGAGATCATGCGCCAAGGTAATGTCGCGGTCTTCCTCAAGACCTGGGGCCAGGTTATCGACGAGAACCGCTCGAGGCTGCAGTTCTACCAGGAGAAGCTCGAATACCAAGCTGACAAAGGCGCCGCGCTCAAGCACTTGCAGGAGCACTACGCGAAATACTTGGAAGGTGTCCTCGAAGAGGCGTCGACCATTGTTGGCGAGGCGGCTACGCCGCCCTCGGATGAGGCGGAAGAGGGCGAGGCCGCGGCTTAGCGGCATCGGTTCCTGTATCCACACTAGCTGTATCGGGTGTTGAGGTCTGAAAAGGCGCTTGGAAATACTTGCGGTTGGCGGCTTTTGATCGAAGCGGCCAATTCGCGTCGATCCGATGACCTCTATAGCCCCAATTCGGGTCGGGCAGCCTCTGCGCCCGGCATCTTCAATCCAGGGTAGATTCTCGGCATGACGAACATCGCCTCTGTGCTCAAGTCGGAGATCTCGCGAATAGCTCGCAAGGAAGTACGCGCTGAGCTTGATAGTCTGAAGAAGGCAAGTGCACAGTACCGCAGTGCTATTGCACTACTGAAGCGCGAAGTAGTTGAACTTCAGAAGCAGTTGCGGCGGTCCGGCAGTGCTGCTGCCGCCGAAGCGAAGGCGGCAAAGAGCTCGGATGCCGCCACGTCGCGGCGATTCAGCGCAGCCAGGCTCGCCGCCCACAGAAGCAAGTTGGGCCTGTCCGCGGCCGCCTACGGGAATCTCGTCGGGATGAGCGGTGCGACCATCTATCTGTGGGAGCAAGGCAAGTCCCGTCCCAATGCTGAACAACTGCAGCGACTGGCGGCAGTCCGAGTGCTGGGCAAACGTGCGGCTCTCGCCAAGGCAGCTGGGCTGCTGCCGGTTTCGTTGACACCGACCTAAGCTTTTTGAGCTTGTTCGAA
>JAFECZ010000440.1 GCA_018241905.1 Pseudomonadota bacterium | reverse complement strand
TGCAGCCCCACTTGCATGTACACCGGCAGCAGGTAGGTGGAGCCGAACAGGGCGGTGCCGTAGATGAAGGCCACCACGCTGCCCATGGCGAACTGCCGGTAGCCGAACAGCGCCAGGTTCATCAGCGGCGCACCCCCGTTGGCCGCCACGCGCTTTTGCCAGGCGATGAAGGCGAACAGCAGCACGGCCGCGGCGCCCAGCAGCAGGCCGCTTTCCAGCGCCGTGCCGCCGCGCAGCTCGACCAGGCCGTTGAGCAGGCACAACGTGCCCGCCGTGGCCAGTGCCAGCCCGCCCCAGTCCAGCCGCGCGCCGCGTTCGGCCGTTGCCCCGCCGGGGGCGGTGTTGGGCACGAACTTGTAGGCCGCCCACAGCGACACCAGGCAGAAGGGCACCACCATGAAGAAGATCGAGCGCCAGCCGAACAGGTCGACCAGCACGCCGCCGATGCTGGGCCCCACCGCCGGCGCCAGCACCACGCCCATGCCGAACAGGCCGCTGGCGCGCCCCTGCTCGTGCGGCTCGAAGGCGCGCAGGATGATGATGGCCGGAATGGGCTGCACCGCGCCGGCTGCCAGGCCTTCGGCTACCCGCGCCAGCAGCACCAGCCAGAACTGGCCCGCCAGCCCGCCGGAGATGCCGCCGGCCATCAGCAGCACCATGGTGGCCACGTAGGTGCGGCGGTAGCCGAAGCGCGCCAGCAGCCAGGGTGTGGTGAGCATGGCCACCGTCGTCGACACCATGAAGCCCGAGGTCACCCACTGCGCGCGGTCCTGGCCCAGGCCGAAGTGGTGGCTCATGTCCGGAATGGCCACGTTGACGATGGTCGAGGACATGATCGAGGCCATCGTCCCCACCATGACCGACAGCAGCAGATACCAGCGGTAGCGCTCGCCGTAGCGCTCGCGCAGGGTGGGCAGGGGCGGCGCGGCGGCGGGAGTGGGTTCTTCGGATTTCATCGGGGAAGGCAGCGCGCCGCGACGGGCGGCTCGCCCCGAGGATATCGGCCTTTGCGCCCATGCGGCAGTCGCCTAGGCGCGGCCGGCCGAAGCGCCGGGCCTCAGCCGCCGATGTCGAAGGGCGCCAGCTTCTTTTGGACAGCGTTCAGCTTGAGCGTGGCGTACACCGGCATGCCGTGGCGGTAGGCCGGGTAGTCCTCGCCCTCGATCAGCGGCAGCAGATAGCGCCGGCAGGCGTCGGTGATGCCGTAGCCGTCGGGCGAGATGAATTCGCGCGGCATCTTCTTCTCGGTGTTGGCCACCTGGTCCAGCGGCGCGGTGCCGATGCGCCAGGCGTAGGGCGAGTCGGACGTGCGCTCGATGCAGGGCATCACGGCGTTGTGGCCCTGCAGCGCCAGTTCCACCGCGCGCTGCCCCAGTGCATAGGCTTGCTCGACGTCCGTTGCCGAGGCGATGTGGCGTGCCGAGCGCTGCAGGTAGTCGGCCACCGCCCAGTGGAACTTCAGGTCCAGCGCTTCCTTGACCATCTGCGCCACCACCGGTGCCGCGCCGCCCAGCTGCGCATGTCCGAACGCATCGCGCGAGCCCTGTTCGGCCAGGAAGCGTCCATCGGCGTAGTGGCAGCCTTCGGACACCACGATGGTGCAGTAGCCGTGGTGCTTCACCAGCGCGTCCACGCGCGCGAGAAAGCCGGCCTGGTCGAACTCGATCTCGGGAAAGAGCACCACCACCGGAATGCCATGGTCCGCCGCCAGCGCGCCGGCCGCCGCGATCCAGCCCGCGTGCCGGCCCATCACCTCCAGCACGAAGACCTTGGTGGAACTGGCCGCCATCGAGCGCACGTCGAATGACGCCTCGAGCGTGGACACCGCCACGTACTTGGCCACCGAGCCGAAGCCGGGGCAGCAGTCGGTCAGCGGCAGGTCGTTGTCGATCGTCTTGGGCACATGAATGGCCAGCAGCGGATAGCCCATGGCCTGCGATAGTTGGCTCATCTTGAAGCAGGTGTCGGCCGAGTCGCCGCCGCCGTTGTAGAAGAAGTAGCCGATGCCGTGCGCCTTGAACACCTCGATGAGCCGCTCGTACTCGCGCCGGTTCTTCTCCAGCGACTTGAGCTTGTAGCGGCACGAGCCGAAGGCGCCTGCCGGCGTGCTGCGCAGCGCGGCGATGGCCTCGTCGCTTTCCAGGCCGGTGTCGATCAGGTCCTCGGCCAGCGCACCCAGGATGCCGTTGCGCCCCGCGTAGAGCTTGCCGATGCGGTCCGGGTGCCGGCGCGCGGTCTGGATCACGCCGCAGGCCGAGGCATTGATGACCGAGGTCACGCCGCCGGACTGGGCATAGAAGGCGTTGGTGATCGTGTTGTTGCTCATGGGCGATGCTCCCGGGTTTCTTCCAGCAACTGGACCATGCAGGCAGCGCAGATGCAAGCCAGGCCGCGCGCGCTGTCGGGAAGGCGCTGATGAAGCGCCTGGGCCGCCGCCGTGCCCAGCAAGGGCTTGTCCATGCACCAGCAAGGCGCCTGCGCCTGGCCGGTGGCGCGCTCCATCTCGACGGCGCAGCGGTTGTCTGCGCCGCACAGCGGGCAGCGGGTGGCGTCGATGATGGCTGCGGGCGCTGCGTTCATCCGGGGCATTGTCCCGCAGCGCGGCGCCCGGCGCTGCTTCAAATCGTCATGGCGCGGGGGCCGGGCAGCACCCCTTCAGCGGGCCGGAAAAACAGGTGCGCGTTTCTGCAGGAAAGCGGCCACGCCTTCGGCGAACTCGGGCCGGTCGATCAGTTCGCGCTGGCGCTCGCTCTCGTAGTGCAGCTGCTCGGGCAGCGTGTGGCGGGCCGAGGCCTCCAGCGCGCGGCGCGCCTCGACCACTGCATGCGCGGGCAGCCGGGCCAGCCGCTGGGCGATCTTCTGTGCCTCGAGCAGCAGCAGTTCGTCCTCGAGGCTGGCCCAGATCAGGCCCCACTGCACGGCCATGTCGGCGCTCACGCGTTCGTCCAGCAGCGCCATGCCCATCGCGCGGGCCGGCCCTACCAGGCGCGGGATCGCCCAGGTGCAGCCCAGGTCGGGCACGATGCCCAGCTTGGGCAGGAAAGGCAGGTAGAAGTAGGCGCTCCTGGCGGCGATGACGATGTCGCAAGCCAGCGCCATGCCCACGCCGGCTCCGGCGGCCGCGCCGTTGACGGCGCAGAGCACCGGCACGGGCATGCTGCGCAGGCTCTCGATGAGCGGGTGGCTGAGTTCCTGCATCCATTGGGCGCTGGCATTGCCCAGGCTTTGTCCCTTGTTGTCCGAGCCCCTCATGCTGCCCAGCTCGGCGCCAACGCAGAATGCCCGGCCTGCGCCGGTGAGGACCACGGCACGCACGCTGCGGTCATCGCGCGCGCGGGCCAGTGCACCGGCCAGTTCGCGCTGCAGGTCCAGCGCAATCGGGTTGAGCTTGTGCGGCAGATTCAGGGTCAGCGTGGCCACGCCATCCCGGGCCTCGTACAGAACCGTCGACACATCCACCATGTTCGCCTCCTTGCTGCAATAGGCGTCCATGGTTCGGCCCCGGCCGGCCCTGGGTCAAGCCGGGGACAACCCCTGCGCCACGAGTCGCAGGTGTGACGCGCCGGCGGCTCCTGGCGTGGCAGGCACCGGCATGGCGGCCGGCAGCGCGTGCGAGACGGCAATGCTCGATTCGTCGATGGCCGACACCAGCACCCGGCGGTGGATGTCGCCCACAAAGCGCTCGCCGGGCTCCAGCACCAGGTCGCGCGGGTCGTCGTCCAGGGTCAGCCAGACACAGCCGCTCTGGCATTCGATGCCCACGCCGGCAATGTCGGCCACCGTGAAGATGGCGTGGCGGGGCAGTTCGATCCTGAAGGTGGAGATGGGGTTGGTGCGCATGGGAAAACACTCCTTCGCATTCATAGTGAGAATGAATATAGTCAGCGCCGCTTCATAGGTCACACGCTCATTTGGAACTCGTTGCATGCGCCAAGAGAATGCAAAGCCGGTTTCTTTCGTCCACGACCTGCCGCCGTTGGAGCTGCTGCGAAGCTTCGAGGCGGCGGCGCGCGTGCTGAGCTTCACCAAGGCGGCCGAGGAACTGCACCTCACCCAATCGGCGGTCAGCCGGCAGATTGCGCAGCTGGAAGACAGCCTGGGTGTGCCGCTGTTCGAGCGGCGCCACCGCGCCATCGTGCTGACCGAGGCCGGCCGCATCTTCCAGCGCGCCGCGGTGGAGTGCCTGGAGCGCCTGCGCGACGCCACGGCGCGCCTGCGCAGCGTGCCCGCGCCGCGCCAGGTGGCCCTGACCTGCACGCCGGGCTTTGCCTCGCTCTGGCTCATACCGCGCATGGCGCATTTCACCGCCAGCCATTCGCAGGTGGACGTGCGGGTGTCGGCCTCATTGGAGGTGGTGGACGACCTGGACCGCGCCCGGCTCGACCTGGCCGTGCGCTTCGTGCCCCTGGCCCGCGGCAGCGGAGCTGCGCTCTTCGAGGAATCGGTGATGCCGCTGTGCGCGCCGCGGCTCGCATCGCAATTGCGCG
>JAFECZ010000043.1 GCA_018241905.1 Pseudomonadota bacterium | reverse complement strand
TGGGGTCCCACTCAAATCAGGGAGAAATATGAACCACTGTCACTGCGCTTTTGTCAGCGCACGATGGTGCACCACGCCCGCCGCGCGACCAAGGTGCACCGCAAGTTTCCATGGGCGACGACCCGTCCATGCGCTCCATTCGGCTCTCAAGCCGCAAAGACACTTCACCAGATAGATCAAGCCGCGCCGGCGTAGTCCGCGACGCAGCGTGCGTCGGGGTGGTCGCATGCGCGGCAAGGGAGCGAATAATTGAACGAGCGCATCGCCTCGGGCCTGCTCGCGTGGGTATTCACGCGCCAGGCAGCAATGGCATTGGCGGCCAGTAGCGCAGCGAACCTCTTGCTGCTGATTCCAACACTGGTCACCCTGCAAATCTACGACCGGGTTCTGAGCAGCAGGCACACCGAAACGCTCTTGATGCTGCTTCTTGCGGCAGGGTTTGCACTCCTTTCCTGGTCGATGGTGGAAGCAGCCAGGGTGCATTGGTTCTCCGTGCGTGGGGCCGAGTGGGAACAAGAAACCGCCGACACGCTGGCGCCCTACATCCTCGACGCGCCCAATGGAATGGCTCAAAGCCTCAGCGCGCAGATCTGGCGCGACCTTGCTGTTTGCCGAGCATTCATTGCAGGCCCTGCGCTGCTTGCCATCAGCGATGCACCCTGGTCGTTGGTCTATCTGTTGGTCATCACCGCATTTCATCCGTTGCTGGGCTTCATTGCGCTGCTAGGCATCACGGTGTTGATTGCTCTGGCATGGTTGACCGAATGGCGATTGCGCGGCCCCACGGAGTCTTCCGAGCAGGTCCAGGAGCAGTCTCGCCGCCGCGCCGGCGAGGTGGCAGCGTTCAATGAAGTGATGCGAGCGCACGGCCAACAAGCCCAGGTCAGCACGGCGCTTCAAGCCGCGACGCGTGTCGCGGCAGACGCAAGACTGGGCGTAGAACTGGCCGGCCACAGCTTCAAGACATGGGGCAAGCTCATTCGGCAGGTTTTGCAGTTTGCAATGCTCGCCGCAGGCGCGTGGTTGGTGCTTCGCGGGCAAACCACTGGCGGCGTCATGATCGCAGGCAGCATCCTGCTCGGCAAAACGCTCATGCCGCTGGAAGTGCTCATTGGCAGTTGGAAGCACCTGCTGGAGACCCGCAAGGCCGCGACCCGGATTTCGGTTGCACTGGCCGCACAGAACAGGTTGGCCCAACAGCGCCCTGAAACGGCCTTGCCCGCCTGCCGAGGGCAACTCAGGGCGGCCAATCTTGGCGTGAAACTCAGCCCCGCAGAGCCGGCGATCATTCATGGCATCAGCTTCGAGCTGCCGGCAGGCTCCGTGCTGGCCGTAGTCGGCGACAGCGGAAGCGGCAAGAGCATGCTTGCACGGGTCCTGGCCGGCATTCAGGCGCCCTCGCACGGGGAGATCACCCTCGATTCGGCTGCGCTGCAGCAATACGACGCGCAAGTACGCGGCGAGTTCACCGGCTATCTTCCTCAAGACGTTCTGCTGCACAGCGGCACCATCGCGCACAACATCTCGCGTCAATGGCACCCGAGCGAGTCGCTTTCACAGGCGCAAAGCGATGCAGTCATTCATGCCGCCCAGCTTGCGGGAGTGCACGAATTGATTGTTTCGCTTCCCAAAGGCTACGACACCCGCTTGGGCACGGAGCCCGGCGCCATGCCCCTTTCCGGCGGGCAACGCCAGCGCATCGCCTTGGCCAGGGCGCTCTACGCCACACCCACGACCGGGCAACCAGCACCCAGCCTGATCGTGCTGGACGAACCCGACAGCCAACTCGACGCGCATGGCAATGCCGCGCTGCAACGCAGCTTGCAGGCGCTGCGCCAGCACGGCGCCACGGTCGTTGTCGTCACGCATCGCCCCGAGCTGCTGAACCTGGCGACCCACGTACTCATGCTCAGGCGTGGAACCGTCGAACGATTCGGGCCAAGCCGGGAGGTGTACCAATGGCTCGCCCAGCGCAAGGCTTCGGCAGCCGCCCTCAACGATGGGCGAGCGCCTGCCAGCGAAGAACGTCAACTGAAAAGTGCATGACCATGAGCGCCCGCTCTTCCCCAGTTCCAACGGCGGCAACATGGCAAGCTCGAAAGCGAAGAGCGGTGCACATGGGCATGACTGGAGCGCTTGCCGGGGTCGCAATGCTATGCGGCTGGGCCGCGTTGGCCCCCCTGTCATCGGCCGTTGTTGCGGAAGGTACGGTTAAGTCCGCGGGCAACCGCAAGACCGTGACGCACGCCGAAGGCGGCATCGTGGCGGCAATTCACGTCAAGGACGGCGACCGTGTAACGCAAGGCCAAACCTTGATCACGCTGGCCGATGAACGCGTTGCCGCCAATGCGCAGGCCTTGCGTGAACGCTGGGCCGCCCAGACTCTGAAGGTGCAGCGCCTGCAAGCCGAAGTTGCCGGTTCTGGTTTTGTACCTGGCATGGAGGCCCTGACCGAGTTCATCGCCAACAACGACGAAACCTTCGTCCACAAGCAGGCCCAGCGGGAAAAGGAGCTGTTTGCCGCGCGCGCCCGTCAGCAAGCCGAACAGGGTCATTGGCTGCAAGAACAACTGGACCAGGTGCGCCGCGAAATCGGCACCCAGCAAGACCTCGTGGGCACCATCGACTCGGCCATGCAATTGGCCCAGCGCGACCTGGCGGCCAACCAGAAGCTGCGCGCAGAAGGCTTTGTGAGCGAGGCGCGCCTGGCCGAACTGCAACGCGTGGTAGCCGACTATCGAGCGCGCGCGCAAGGCACACAAACCCAGTTGGCGCAAGCGCGCCAACGGGAGGCCGACATTCGGTTGAAGCTGTCTGCGCAGAAAACCGAGTTCTCTCGCGCGGCAGCAGACGAATTGAAGGAAGCCACGGCGCAACTCGCATTGATGGTGCAGGACCTGCGCCCTGCCCTGGACGCCCAGACGCGCCAGAACATCGTCGCGCCCGTGTCCGGCGAGGTCGTGGACTTGAAGGCGCACACGGTGGGCTCGGCCATTGGGCCCCGCGAGCCGGTCATGGACATTGTCCCCGCCGATTCAGAACTGGTCATCGAGGCGCGGATTGCGCCAACTGATATTCGGGATGCGCAAACGGCGCTGGCCCAAGGCCAGCCCACGCACGTGATGCTGACGGCCTATCGGGCGCGGGCCACGCCGCAGGTGGAAGGGCGGCTGAGCTACGTGGGCGCGGACCGGCTGACCGATCCCGGGGTCTATCAGGCACCGCCCTACTACGTGGCGCATGTCAGCGTCAGCTCACAAGCGCTGAAGGCTGCGAGCGAACTCGCCGGGCAAGCGCTGGTGCTTTCGCCGGGCATGCAGACCGAGGTGTTCATTACCACCGGGGAGCGCAGCGCCTGGCGGTATTTGTTTGACCCGGTGCTGGATGGGATTCGGCGCAGTTTGCGGGAGAGGTGAATTGATGATGAAGCGATCCACACGCTCATTGACACAAAGGGAAGATGAAATGAATCCATCGAAAAGGCAGATCGTAATTTGGCTAGGACTGGCAGCGACGTCAATCAATGCGGGTTGTGCTGCCTCGAACGAAGCGCCATCCTTAGACGACAGGCGAACCGACGTGGCGCAAGCCTCCTGCATCGAGCGAGCTGCAGCAACTCAGCCACCGCGACATCCGCTGCTCGAATTGACCAAATGCATTATCGAGACGGACGACATGTCCGACCCCGATCGCTTGTATAGCCAGGTCTTGCACATCACCGGCTACTCGAAGATCCCTCAAAAATGGGGTTATCAACTATTTTCCAGCGCCGAAAAAAGCAACTTCGATTCATTGCCCATTGGACTTCATTTTGTCAATTACACAATTAACAATCAAGAAGAAAAATACAATCCAGGACGACGATACTTGCACATGAGTTTGAAAGCAAATTCAACTTGCGTAAAATTCGAACAAGCCATTAAAACATTTGGAAATCAATTTGAGTTTGTATTGGATAGAGCCATCCCCGCGCCAGCAATCCCATCCCCGCCACCCCAAATTTCCGCTCCTGCGCCCTGGACAAGGCAAACGAATATATTTGGCATCAAATTTAAAAATCGATCGAAAGCAGATTCAACTTTAGTTTCAATAATTTTCTCCTATCAAACTTGCGCCCCTGAAATCAACATATTTCGCAATCCAATCAAGGAGAATCAATGAGAACCGCTGCAATCGCTATCGAGAGAACGCAGTACTTGGCGGCACCTTGCTTGAAAAAGCGAATCGCAATATTGCCGCTACTGGCAGCGGCGGGAATCGGTGTTGGTTGTGCCACCTCTAAAGAAGCAGCTCCGGCGGAAATAGCACAAATCTCCTGCATCGAGCGAGCAGCAGTGACTCAATCACCGGGACATCCACTACTCGAATTGACTAAGTGCATCGTCGCAACCGACGACATGACTGATCCCGATCATCTATACAAGCAAGTACTGCGCATAAATGACTACTCAAAAGTTTCACAAAAATGGGGGTTGCAAGTGTTTTCCGACTCTCGGAACCTCAATTTCAATTCATTGCCCATAGGGATAAAATTTATTGACTACACAAAGAGCAACAGAGACGAAAAATATCATCCGGGTCGGCGCCGCCTACACATGGGCTTAAAAAAGGATCAATCCTGCGTAAGTCTCGATCAGGCCACGGATATTTTTGGCGAAAATTTCAAATTCATACCAGATCTAGCCATTCCAAATCCCGCAAGCCCAAACTTGCAAAACAAAACCCCCACCCCCTGGCAACGAGAAACCAACATTTATGGCGTTGAATTTTTCGCCCCAGACAATTCAAAAGGAGACTTCATCACAATTTTGCTAATTTTTGGCTATCAAAAATGTGCTCTTGATATTAGTATCGTTCGTAATACCCGCAGGGAGAATCAATGAAAACAGCCGCAATCACCCTCGATTGGATCAGAAACAGTGGAAACAAGTTCTCCGAATTCAACATTTCCGTCGACGCCTTAAATTTGATCAACAAGTCAGAAACTTTAAAAGCTGAGATCAGAGCTTACGCAAGCAGCGAGAATACGGCCCGAGGCAACACAAATATCAACCCCGGGGTTGCGCAATATCAACCTGCTGGCAGCAATAAAGAAGGAGTTCTCCAAATTGCCGCAGACAAACTTTCCTCCGCAGAAAGTACATTTAACGTACTCGCCCATGAACTCGGACATTTCAGTGTCGAAGAGCCAGGCGCGATAATCTCTAATGCTCGCGCCAACGCCGTCGCAAATGTCGACATAGTGGCATACCAGAATGCCTGCAACCTCACTGAAGGTTATGCCAAATACAACGAGGTCATTGCCCGCAATGAACTTTTGGCGGCAAACCGCGAACAAGCACTTGCCGAAGGCCGACCTCTATCCAAATATGAACAAGACCTTGAAGATAACTGGGCAGGATCATCGCGCCCGACACGCGAAAATTTTGACAATCAAATTGTCAAGAATTTCACCATCTCCGCCGGAGCATACGGCCAACTTTTGACTCCCGAGCAAATTGCGAATGCGACGGCCCTCGCATTGGGTGAAGGAAACAAGGCGAATATCACCTCCAGCACCAGCGAAACATATTTTGAGTACTGCAAAAAGGCCGCCGAAAATGTCCTTAGCAGTGGCATCAACCCTCCTGCATCATCTCCAATCAATCAAGAGCTGTTCCGAACAATCTATGACTCGGATGGATCGGTCTCCAGCGATTCTGTTTCGTTCACGTACGACAATGGGCTTCAAATCATCTCGACGCACGACGAAGGTGATGCGAATCGAGTTCTTAAAATTGTTGACTTCGATGACGCAAGTGGTTCTACAAATATTTTGGCAATCGACAGTGAGGGGCGTGAAGACTGGAGAGAAGTGCTCTTCAACGATGGAACTAGTCATCGGACCGACTTTGACCAGAACAACTCCCACGCATGGTCTGTTGTCGACTCCTATTTCGATTCTCAGGGGCGTGAAAACTATAGAGTCGTAATTTTGGATGACGGACGAACAGCAGTCACCGACTTCGATCAATCCGAAGATCAAGATTGGAGTCGGATTGATTATTTACCCAACGAAAATTCAATACTAATGGACAACAACGACAGGAGCAAAACCTATATTTACGAATCCGGAGATAAACAATCTGTCTATTTCCATGCATCCGGACTACTTACCGGCGAATTTACATCTCCCGACGGAAAAATATCGTACCCAGCGCCTATAGAGTTTGCTTGGAATGGCGACCCCAATGATCCTTTGAACATAGGAATTGCCGATCTCGGCGGCCCCGTAATTCAGCACAACCCATTACTCTGAGCAAAGGCAAGAAGCAATAGTCAAGACAGCCTGCGCTGGCCAATCGACCGGCGAAGACTGAAACTTGGACAGCTTCTATAGCAGTTTCATCAGGCCTCGACCACCATCAACTCCCCCAGCCCAATGGCGCGCGTCGGCCACCGGTCGGCGCGCTCCACCTTGCGCACGCCTTCGTGCAGCAGCAGCACCGCGCGCATCACGCCCGCATGCGTCACCCAGGCGGCGTCGCGTCCGCTGGCGCGCCAGCTGTCGTAGGCATCGCCCACGCGCGACATGAAGGTGCTGGTGCTCTCGCCGGTCCCGCCGGGCCGGGCTTCGGCGAAGTCGGCCAGCCAGCCGTCGAACTCGGCGCGCGGGATGTCGTTCCAGGCCTGTCCTTCCCAGGTGCCGAAATCCATCTCGGCGATGCGCGTGTCGAACTGCGCCTGCAGGTCGGGGCGGCGCACTTCCAATGCCAGCGCCAGCTGCGCGCAGCGCGACAGCGGCGATGCGAAGAACTCCACCCCCACGGGCAGTTGCGAAGCAACGCGCTGCGCGATGTCGCGCGAAGCCGCTTCCACGCCATGCACGTCGCAGGCGCCATAGCAAAGGCCTTCGGCGCACTCCACCGGACCGTGCCGCAGCAACCAGAGCCTGGAGGTCATGTCCGCTTCCCGGCCTCAAGTCGACGGCTGCGCCGCCAATGCGAGGTAGATGGCCAGCTCGCACACCTGCTGCGTGGCGCCCAGGCAGTCGCCGGTGAAGCCCTCCAGCCGCCGGCGGAACCAGTGGATGAGCCACGCCAGCGCCGCCGCAAGCAGCGCGCCGGCCGCCAGCGCGTTGGCCAGCGGATGCGTGGCCCACACCAGCCAGAGGGCCGGCAAGGACCAGGCGCAGGCCGTCACCACCGAACCCGTGCTGATCGCATCCGCGAGCGGCTTGGCCTTGCCCCCATCGCCGCCCACATAAGGCAGGCTGCGGATCACGACGAGCGGCGCCAGGCGCGACAGCACATGCGCCGCCAGCAGCGCTGCGACCGCGCCCATTTCGTCCTGCCCCGCCAAGGTGGCCAGCAACGCCGCCTTCAAGCCCAGGGCCAGCACCAGCGCAATGGCACCGAAGGCGCCGATGCGCGAATCCTTCATGATCTCCAGCGCACGCTCGCGTTCGCGCGCGCCGCCCAGGCCGTCGGCCACGTCGGCCAGTCCGTCTTCATGAAAAGCCCCGGTCAGCCACACGGTGGCAACGATGCACAGCAGGGCCGCGGCCAGCGCGCCGGCCTCGCCGGGCAGCAGGTACAGCGCCAGGCCGAACACCAGCGCACCCAGCGCGCCGATGACCCAGCCCACGCCGGGAAAATGCCCCGCGCTCGCCCGCAGCATCGCAGGGCTGAAGCCCACCCAATCCGCCAGCGCGCCGGCAACGGGAATGCGGGTGAAGAACTGCAGCGCCAGCAGGAAGTGCCGGACGCCGTTCATGCCGTCCCGTCCTCCTTGCGCGAAACACCCGCGGCCTCGAAGCTGGCCATCTCGCACAGGATGCGGCTGGCCGATTCCAGCAGCGGCCAGGCCAGCGCCGCGCCCGAGCCCTCGCCCAGGCGCAGGTCCAGCCGAAGCAAGGGCGCCAGCCCGAGATGGCGCAGCAGCAAGGCATGGCCGGGCTCGGCCGATTCATGCGAGGCCACGCAGCGCTGCACCACATGAGGTTGCAAGGCGTGCGCCACCAGCACGGCGGCGCCGGTGATGAATCCGTCCACCACGATCACCCGGCGCTGCAACGCGGCTTCCAGCACGGCCCCCACCAGCGTGGCGATCTCGAACCCGCCGAAGGCCGCCAGCGCCTCGATGGGGCTGCGAGCCTGGCCGTGCAATGCCAGCACCTCGGCCAGCACCGCCTGCTTGCGAGCCAGACCCGCAGAGTCGAGCCCGGTGCCGCTGCCGATGCACGCGTCGAGCGCAATGGCGCACAAGCGAGACAGCAGCATCGATGCGGCCGAGGTGTTGCCAATGCCCATTTCGCCCAGCAGCAGCACGTTGCCCGGCAGGCCGCGCACGATGGCGCGGCCGTTCTCGATGGCCTGTTCGCACTGCGCCATGGACATGGCGGGCCCCGCCGCGGCGTCGGCCGTGCCCGGCGCCACCTTGCGGATCAGGAGGCCAGGCTGCGGCTCGAAATCGTGCCGCACGCCGCAGTCCACCACCGTGAGCGCCAGGCCATGCTGGCGCGCCAGCACGCTGACGGCCGCGCCGCCTTGCAGGAAGTTGTGGACCATCTGCCAGGTCACGTCGCTCGGGTAGGCCGACACGCCGCGCGCCGCCAGCCCGTGGTCGCCGGCACACACCAGCATCTGCGGCGCGACGAAGCGCGGCTCGGTGCTGCCCAGCACCTGCCCGATGCGCAGCGCCAGCGCCTCCAGCCGCCCGAGGGCGCCCACCGGCTTGGTCTTGTTGTCCAGCGCGCGCAGCAAGGCGGCCGAAAGGTTCGTGTCGTGCAGGTCGGGAACGGTGGGAACCAGCTTCTTGTTGTTATCGGATTGGTAGTTGTTCATGCGATCAGGCCGGGCAATGCGCCAGCGTCGAAGTGTCGGTCAATGTAGTCGGCCAGGCCATCGAAAACGCCGTCCAGCGTGGGCACGTCGGCGCCGTACAACGCCCGCAGCACCTGCGGGTCCTCGAACAGGCCGTGCAGGTAGCAGCCCAGCACGTTGCCGGCCGCATTGGACCAGCCCAGGCCGTCCTGCAGCACCGGCTGGGCCAACTGGCCGGCCGCCGCCATGGCGGGGTGTTGCGCGGTCTGGCCGTGATGGATCTCGTAGCCCTGCACCGCCACGCCGCGCAGGGCGGACCACGCGCCCGGCGTGTCGGCGGCAAAGGTGGCGCTGCGCCGCCGCACCGTCTTGCCCTGCTCGAACACGGTCACCAGCGGCAGCAGGCCCAGGCCCGGCGCATTGCCGTCGATGCCGTGCGGATCGATCAGCGCCTCGCCCAGCATCTGCAGCCCGCCGCAGATGCCCAGCACCGCGCCACCGGCGCCTGCGTGCGCAGCCACGGCCCGGTCCAGGCCTTGCGCGCGCAGCCAGTCCAGGTCGGCGCTGGTGGCCTTGGAGCCCGGCAGGATGATGGTGTGCGCGCCTTCCAGCTGCGCCGGATGCCGCACCCAGCGCAGCCGGATGCCGGGCAGCTGCGCCAGCGGCTGGAATTCGTCGAGGTTGCTGATGCGCGGATAGGCGATGACCGCCACGGTGCGCACATCGGCATCGTGCGGCACGGCGCCATGCGCGGCTTCGTCGTACAGGCCGTCTTCTTCCGGCAGGCCGTGGCCGCGCCACATGGGCAGCGTGGCCACGGTGGGCACGCCCGTCAGTCGCTGCAGGTCCTGCGGTGCGGGTGCGAGCAGCGAGGCGTCGCCCCGGAAGCGGTTGAGCACGAAGCCGCGCAGCAGCGCGCGGTCGGCCTCGGGCATCAGCGCCCAGGTGCCGTACAGGTGCGCAAAGGCGCCGCCGCGGTCGATGTCGGTCACCAGCAGGCAGCGCGCATCGGCATGGCGCGCCACGCGCAGGTTGACGATGTCGCTGGCCATGAGGTTGATCTCGGCCGGCGAGCCGGCGCCTTCGATCACCACCACGTCGTTCTCGGCGCGCAGCGCATCGAGCGAGCTCGCGATGTACGGCCACATGTGCTCGCTGCGGCCGCGCCAGGGCATGGCGGTGAGCTCTTCATGCACCTGCCCCAGCAGCACCAGCTGGCTGTGCGTGTCGCGCTCGGGCTTGAGCAGCACCGGGTTCATGCGCACCTCGGGCACGGCGCGCGCGGCCAGCGCCTGGAAGTACTGCGCGCTGCCGATCTCGCCGCCCTCCACCACGCGGGCGTTGTTGCTCATGTTCTGCGCCTTGAAGGGGGCCACCTTCAGCCCCTGCCTGGCGTACCAGCGGCAAAGGGCCGTGGCCAGCCAGCTCTTGCCGGCACCGCTGGTGGTGCCCAGGACCATGACGCATCGGGACTTCATATTGCCCCGAGTGTGCACTTTCGGCGCAGCGCGCCGCCCGGGCGAAGTCGCGCGAGCGTCTTGCCCCTAGAAGCCTCGCAAATCCGTCACCGGCAGCGCCAGCGCCGGCTGCCCGGTGATGAGCGACAGCGTCTGGCTGACCTGGTCGATGTCGTTGTCGAAGCTGCCGTGGCTGGCGCCGATGCACTGGTCGGGCTGCGCCACCTTCACCTTGTCGGTGTCGACGATGCGCATGCGCGAACCCAGGCCCGATGCGGCCACCGCATTGCGCCAGTTGCCCAGCGCCTCGCCCGTGGCCGATGAGCCGTCCCAGGCGTTGTAGGCCGGGTCCATCACGTTGGCCAGGCCCAGCAGCGGCGTGCGGATGTCCGGCTCCAGCGCGTTGGAGACGAAGTACAGCAGCGACTTGCGGTAGATGGCCGCCACGTTGTCGTCGCGCTCGTCCCGGTCCGACAGGATCGACAGGTACAGCCGCTTCATCAGCTCCTTGTGCGGGGCGTAGTGGCCGTTGGCAAACTGCACGGTGCAGGCCGGCGCATACAGGTGCACCGAGGCCACGCGCCCATCGAGCCCGCGCGTGGCCATCAGCGACAGCAGGTGGCCCAGGATGATCGAGCCGGCCGAGTGGCCCACCAAGTGGATCTCCAGTTGCTCGCCCCAGGTCTGCGCCAGGTTGAGCAGCGCCGTCACCAGCAGGTCGCCGCCGCGCGTGGGGTTGCAGCAGAACTCGGCGTTCTCCTTCATCTCGCTCCACAGCGGGCGCGCCAGGGGCCGGCCGATAGTCTTTTCCACCAGCGTGTCCGATGCCTCGATGAGGCTGTCGCGCAGGCCCCCGGCCATCTGCGGCTTGCGCTGGAAGGCATCGGTGACGATGTCGCCAATGGATTCCATCAACCCCGTCTTCCACACCAGGAACATCGGGTAGCAGCCGTTGCCCACGAAGTAGCGGCCCATCACGCGGGCCCGGGCAATGGCGTCCTCTTCCTTGTTCAGCCCGCCGTGGGCATAGATCACCAGGCGCTTCTTGCCGTCGACCGACTTGGGCGCGGCCGGGTCGCGGAACCACTGGTCCGGCAGGCCGCACGCCTGGTAGAGCAAGGCACGGCTGAGTTCGTCCTGCGTGAGGTAGCGGCTGACCCGCCCGTCGTTGCCGAACACCACGCTGTGCTCGTAGGCGCGCGCTTCGTCCCACACGGCGTTGGGCGACATCGTTCCGGCGCGCGCGCGCCCCGCCGCGCTGCCGCTGCTGGCCAGGCGGCCCAGCACCACGCCGCGCACGCCCAGCGCCGCCACCCAGGCATCCATGCCGTTGGCAAACCAGTCTTCGTAGCGCAGCAGGGCAAAGCCGCCCGCGCCCCAGTCCTCGCCCCAGGAGTTCTGCACCACGAAGCCGCGCGTGTTGAAGCCCACCAGCGCAAAGGCGTGGCCGCCGATCTTCGAGGGCTGGCCGTTCCACTCGATCACCGGCAAGCTCTCGTGCGTGATCTTCTTGCCGCGCAGGTCGGGCACGCGCTGCCAGCCTTCGTGCGTGTTGGCCGACACGTAGACGGCGCCGACCTCGTGGATGGCGGCCTGCATGTCGGTGATGGACTTGGTGTCGATGCGGTAGTACACGCCCAGCGTGAGGTTGCTGGCGCGCTCCGCATAGCCGAAGCGCGGCCGCGCGATGCCGCCCGCCTCGTACGGCCAGTCGTCTTCCAGGCACACGCCGTGGTGGAACCAGCCCTTGAGCGCGCCGCGGCAGCTGGAGCCGTCGTAGTCCTCGCCGGCGTATTCGTCGTAGCGGCGCGCAAAGTTGTAGAGCATGCGCGGGCTCACCGACTCCAGCTTGGCCGGATGCCCCGCCTTGCGCCAGCGCGCGTAGTTGATGACGCAGGCCAGGCCGAAGCCGGTGCAGGCGCCCTCCTGCCCCTGGTCGAGGATGAGCTTGGCCCGCGTGTAGATGTGCAGGAACTCGCCCACCTCCTGCGAGGTGGGGTACTCGTCGGGCAGGCTTACCGGCGGCGGCTGGTAGGGCCGGTCGCGCAGGTCGAGCGGGTCGCGGCGTGCGTCGAGCGAACGCGCCGGCTTCACCGGCATGGCGGTAGCCGCGGCCAGGGTGGCGGCCTTGGCGCGGCTGCCCGCGCGCCGGCGCGCACCGGCTGCGCCCGGCGGCGGTGCCGGCATGGGCGCGGGTGCGGCCACCAGCGGCCAGACGGTGGCGGCAATCTCGAACACGCTCTGGAAGCGGTCGAGCCCGTGCGAGCCGCCATTGACCAGCTTGCGCGCCGCCGCGTAGTTGCCGGCGGCCAGCGCCTTGCGCATCGCGTCCGCGTGGTCGGCCAGGTAGCAGGCCAGCAGCAGCGAGGCGATCTCCGGCGCATTGGCCCAGTCGGGGTTGGCCACCAGGTCGGCGCCGATGCGCGCCGAATAAGTCTTGTAGTTGGCCTTGCCGGTGAGCTGCACGAAGCCGCGGCCCCGGTAGCGCGCGCCGTCGCCCGGCGCGCTGTTGCCCAGCCGGCCGTCGTAGGCGCTGAAGGGCGGCAGCCCCGGCTTGGTGTTGAATTGCGAGGGGTATTCGGAAATGGGCAGGAAGCCTTCGCTCTCGGCGCGAATGGTGCCCAGCGCGCCCAGGATCATCGGCCGGTCGGTCAGCTCGAGCGAAGACAGCGCGGCGCACACGTACGGCAGGTAGCGGGCAATGTTGGAGGGCTTGGTGGCGGGAAACAGCTGGCGTACCGAGGCCAGGTCCAGCTGCAGCGCCAGCGGGCGCGCCTGCTCCAGGCCCAGCAGCACCTGGCAGTACGGGCCGACGATGCCGTCGGCCACGATGCCCACGCCGGCCTGCCAGCGCCGCGCCGCGGCCTCGGTATCCGCATCGAAGGCCGCCCCCGACGCCAGGCCCGCAAAGGCCGCCGCATCCGCTCCGAGTTCCGCCAGGAGGCGCGCCTTCAGTGCCTTGACCGCCGCGCCCTCGTCGCCCTTGACCAGAAGCATGATCGTCTCCTCTCGCATCCCCCGATGCGAGCGACGGACCATAAGCCTGCGCCCAGGCCGCAGCAATTGCGCGAACGGACTAGCGCCAATGCACGAGGGTGAGCAGCAAGGCCACGCTCGCAAGCGAGCCGGCCAGACCGACCACGCGTGCGCCCAGGCGCAACGCACGGAACATGTCCTGCGCTTTCACGTTGCGGCCTTCGCGGTGCAGCACGTAGAAGTCGGGCTTGCCCAGCCGCACGTTCAGCAGCAAGGCCATGGCCGCCATCGGCCAGCCGCTGTTGGGCGACGGCGTGCGCCGCGCCTCGCGCACGATGCCGCGCGGCCAGCGCAGGGCGGCCAGCGCCAGCAGCAGCGCCGTGATGCGCGCCGGAATCCACGACAGCGCATCGTCGGCACGGGCCGCGAACTTGCCGGCCCACTCCCACACCCGGCCGCCGCGCACGCCGCGGTAGCCCCACATCGCGTCGGCCGTGTTGGCAAAGCGATAGACCGCCGCGCCGGGCAGGCCTGCCACCACGAACCAGAAGATGGGCGCCACCACCGAATCGTTGAGGTTCTCGGCCAGCGACTCGATGGCGCTTTCGCGCACCTGGCTTTCGCTCAGCCAGGTGACGTCGCGGCTGACCAGGTAGCTCAGCTGCTCGCGGCCGGCATCGAGCGATTCGCCCAGCGCGCGCTCCACCGACAACACTTCGCGCCGCAGCATGCGCCAGGCCAGCATCGGCTTGAGCGCGACCCCCATCAACAGCGCGCCGGCCCACCAGGGCAGCTGGCCCGCCAGCCATTGCAGCGCCAGCGCCGCGCAGGCCACGATGGCGGCGCCCGCGCACCAGGCCAGCATGCCGGCCAGGAAGCGGCCGTAGTCGGCTCGCAAGGCGGCCCCTGCGTACGGTGCGATCCGCCGCCCGGTCCAGCCCAGGTAGTGCCCCATCCACACCACCGGATGCCAGCGCGCCGGCGGCTCGCCCAGCACCCGGTCGAGCACGAGCGCCAGCCACAGCGCCGCCACGGCCGCGCCGGCGGCGGCCGGGATCAGCGCGGCAGGACCACCCATTGGCTGTCCACCTCGTGCAGCGAGATGCGCTGCTCGAACACCTCGCGCAGCGCGGCATGCGTGGCCGCGTGGCTGGTGACGCCCATGTGCGCCACGCGGCCGGACCGCACGACGAGCAACTGGTCGGAATGCAGCGCCATGCCCAGCTCGTGCAGCACGCTCACCACCGTCTTGCCGGCCGTGACCAGCTCGCGCACGGCCAGCAGCCAATCGGCCTGGTGGGGTGCGTCGAGGTTGGCCAGCGGCTCGTCCATCAGCAGCACTTGCGACTGCACGGCCAAGGCGCGCGCCAGCAGCACGCGCTGGCGTTCTCCGCCCGAGAGCTGACCCAAGGGACGCGCGCGCCAGTCCCAGCATTGCGTCCGGCGCATGGCCGCTTCCACGGCCGCGACGTCGGCGACGCTCGGTGCGCCGAGCCAGGAGCGATGCGGCAGCCGCCCGAGCATGGCCACGTCCCAGGCGAGCAGGTCTTGCGCGCCGTGTTCGTCCTGCCCCATCCAGGCCAGGTGGCGGGCGCGCTCGCGCAGCGGCCATGCCCGCATGTCCCGCCCCAGGAGCTCGACGCGGCCCTGGTGCGGCAGCAGGCTCGCCAGTGCCTTGAGCAGCGTGGTCTTGCCCGCGCCGTTGGGGCCGACGACGGCCGTCCACTGCCCGGGCACGATATCCAGCGCATCGACATGCACGATCTCGCGCCCGCCCAGGCGAACGCGCAGCTCGCGCGCGGAAAGTGCCGCAACCGCCGCGTTCATCGGCTGCCCCTGTTCATCAGCCACAGCAGGTAGCCGCCGCCCAGCAGCGCGGTGAGCACGCCCACCGGCAGTTCCTGCGGTGCCAGCACCCAGCGCGCCAGCACGTCGGCCGCCAGCAGCAGCAGGCCGCCCATCAGGCTGGCCAGCAGCACCAGCGCGCCGTGCGTGGCCTTGACCAGCGCGCGCACCAGGTGCGGCGACACCAGCCCGATGAAGGCCACCAGCCCCACCTGCGCCACGGCCGCCCCGGTGGACAAGGCCAGCGCCGCGATGAGCGCAGCGCGCACCCAGGGCAGCGCCAGGCCCAGGCTGGCGGCGCTGGCTTCGCCCAGCGTGAGCGCATCCAGCGCACGCGCCAGCACCAGCCCCGGCACCAGGCTGAGCAGCAAGGCCCCGGCCATGACCGCCACGGCGGGCCAGCCGAGAAACGCGGTGCTGCCCAGCATGAAGGCCTGCATGGCCCGCATGATCTCGGGCACCCACAGCATGACCAGCGAACTGGCCGCGCCCAGCACCATGCCCACCACCACGCCGGCCAGCAAGAGCCGCAGGGTCTGCTGCACGCCGCGCGCCAGGCCCAGGGTGAACAGCACCGCCAGCACGGCGCCGACGAAGGCCGCGCCGGTCATGCCCAGCCGTGCGCCCAGCGTGCCGGCGGCGGGCGCAATGCCCAGCAGGGTGAGCAAGAGGGCCACGCCCAGGCTCGCACCCGAAGCGCTGCCCAGGAGATACGGATCGGCCAGCGGGTTGCGAAACAGCCCCTGCGCCAGCGCGCCACCCAACCCGAGCAAGGTGCCGGCCAGCCAGGCGCCCAGGGTGCGCGGCAGGCGGATGTCCCACACGATCTGCCAGGCCACCGGGTCGCTGCTGCCCAGGCGCAGCGGCTCCAGGCCGGTGCTGCCGATGACCAGGCCCAGCGCCATCAGCAGCAGGCTGATGACTGCAATGCCGCCGGCAACGACGGTGGCGCGCGCCGCGCTATTCACTTGGCCGCACCTTGGGCCGGCGCCTGCGGCGGCTTCGACATGCGCACCACGCAGTCCGCCATGATCTGCGCCGCCTCGGCCACGCGCGGCCCGGGCCGCACCAGCACGTCGCCCTGCGCGGGCGTGAAAACGCAGATGCGCTGGTGGCGGATGGCATCGATGCCCTGCCAGCCCGGCCGGGTGTGCAGTGCCACCACGTTGCGGTCGCTGAGCATGATGAGCTGCGGATTGGCCTTGACCACGAATTCGGGATTGAGCTTGGGAAATGGCCCCATCGACGCCGGCACCACGTTGGCCATGCCCAGCCGCGAAAGCACCTGCCCGATGAAAGACGACTCGCTCGCCGCATACGGCGCGCTGGCCACCTCGAAGTACACGCGCTGGCCGCGCGCCTGCGCCGGAAGCCCGGCTGCGGCCTTGGCCACGCCGTCGTCCATGTCGCGCCAGAGCTTGGCGGCCTGCGCCTGCCGCCCCAGCAGCAGGCCCAGCTGGCCGAGCACGCGTTCGGTGTCGGCCAGCGAATCCGGCTCGAAGGCCAGCACGCGCAGGCCCAGGGCCTCGAGCCGCTCGGTGACGCGCGCCGAACGCGACAGCAGTACCACGTCGGGCCGCAGAGACACGATGCGCTCCACGTTGGCATCTTCGAGCCCGCCCACGTGCGGCAGCGCAGCCACCTCGGCGGGCCAGTTCGAATAGTTGTCCACGCCCACCAGCCGCTTGCACTCGCCCAGCGCGCAGACCGATTCGGTGACCGAGGGCAGCAGCGAGACGATGCGTTGCGGGGCTTGCGCCCACTGCGAATGCTGGCCGCGGTCGTCGGTGATTTCAGCGGCGGCTGCAGCCCAATGCGCCGCGAGCAGCAAGGCCGCAAGAACGACGCGCTTGAAGCAATTCATGGCGCGCCTTTCAGCAGCATCGGCAGCCCCGCCGCCATGAAGCAGACCCGCTCGCACTGTGCCGCAACGCGCTGGTTGAGCGATCCCATGGCATCGACGAAGCCTCGCACATCGGCGCCCATCGGGATCACGCCCAGGCCGATCTCGTTGCTCACCAGCACCACGGGGCCCGCAGCGGCATGCAGCGCGGCCAGCAAGTCGTCTTGCGCAGCCGCAAGCTCGGCCGCGGGCGCCGGCGGCCCCAGCGGCATCATCCGGTTGGTAAGCCACAGCGTGAGGCAGTCGACCACCAGCAGCGTGTGCGGCGCGCTGTGCCGCGCAACCGCCTGCGCCAGCGCCAGCGGCTCCTCGACGCAGCCCAGGGCGGGAACGCGCGCGGCGCGGTCGGCGCGGTGGCGCTCGATGCGCGCTCGCATCTCCGCATCGTGCGCCTGCGCCGTGGCCAGCAGCAGCGCGCCATGCCGCGCATCCTGGGCCAGCCAGGCGGCGGCCAGGTGCTCGGCGCGGCGCGACTTGCCGCTCTTCTGCCCGCCCAGGATCAGCTCGCGCCGGGCCACGGTCAGGGCATGTTCAACAGAGTTCGTCAGAGCTTGGGTGCCCACTTCAGTCCCACGTAGAGGGTCCGGCCGGCGGTAGCGTAGCTGCGCACCAGCTGGTAGTCCTTGTCGGTGGCATTGTCGACGCGCGCGAGCA
Organism: Pseudomonadota bacterium; assembly: GCA_018241905.1. Taxonomy (GTDB): domain Bacteria; phylum Pseudomonadota; class Gammaproteobacteria; order Burkholderiales; family Burkholderiaceae_C; genus Variovorax. The sequence goes on along the minus strand of JAFECZ010000043.1, from coordinate 890 downwards.
AGGTCAGCCCCTGCGACAGCGGCGTGCTGGCCGTGAGGTTGAGCAGCCCGTAGCCGCCCAGCACCTGCGTATTGGCCGCATCGGCATAGCGCTTGCCCGAAGCGACCACCTCGGCGCCCAGCAGCCAGGTGCCCACCCGCACGTCGGCGCCCAGCGAGCTGTAGACGCGCGCGCGCTGCACCAAGAGCTTGTCGGTGTCCAGGTCGCGCGGGTCCTGCCAGTCGATGGAGCCGCGCAGCGACACGTCGCCGATGCGGTGCGTGCCGGCCAGCGTCACGCCTTCGTACTGCGCACGGCCCACGTTGGTGTAGCAGCCGAAGAAGGACTGGCAGCCGGTGGCGCTGTAGTCGAAGTCGATCAGGTTCTTCACCTTGTTGTGATAGGCCGTGAGGCTCAGGCTGCTGGCCGGCTGCGGCGTCCAGCGCAGGCCCGCCTCGTAGTTGGTGCCCTCCTCCGGCTGCAGGCCGGCCACGCCGTATTCGCTGAAGCGCTGGTAGAGCGTGGGCGCGCGGAAGGACGTGCCGGCCGACACCGTCGCACGCCAGGCCGGCGAGAAGGCGTAGCCGTAGGCCGCGCTGCCGGTGTTCTTGCCGCCGAAATCGCTGTCGTCGTCATGGCGCGCGTTCAGCTGCAGCGTGTGCGGGCCCTGCATGAAGCGGTAGCCCAGGGCCAGCGCGTTCTGCGAGCGCTCGCGGTCCAGCTCGGGGCTGAACTGGGTCGCTGCGTTGTTCAGCTTGTCTTCGCGGCGCTCCAGGTCCGCGGTGACCAGGTGCGCGCCCATGCGGAACTCGTTCTGGAACAGGTAGTCGCGGATCTGCGTCTCGGTCTTGTAGAAGTCGGGGTCGGTCTGGTAGCGGTTGCTGGAATCGGAGACCGACAACTTGGTGCGC
>JAFECZ010000439.1 GCA_018241905.1 Pseudomonadota bacterium | reverse complement strand
TGGAATGACAACGCGCTGCGGCAGCTGATCTCCAATGCGAGCGTCAACAATTCGACCACCGCGCAGCCTGCCTTGACCTCTCCTGCCGATGACGGCAAGTGCTACATCATCCAGAGCACGCACACCGGCGCGCAGTGGGCGACTTTCACGCCCAAGAGCATCGCGGTGTTCTATGGTGGCGGGTGGTACGAAGGCAAGCCGACCGAGGGTTTTCGGATCAGCGTCGGCGGCGCTCCTTACATCTACACCTCTGGGGCATGGACCGTTTTCAGCTCTGGGGCGAGCGACATGCTTTCCCCCTTGACCAGTGCCGAGATCTCGGTGACTGCCGCTGCAAACGCAACGCTTGGCCGGATGCACGTTTGCTCTGGCACGAGTGCCGACTATGCGCTGACGCTCCCTGCCGCCTCTGGCAACGCCGGGAAACTGATCGGTGTCCGCATCTCGTCTGCCTGTACGCGCTGGATCACGGTGACGGGCAACGGCGCAGAATTGATCGACGGCATCAACACGCGGCGAATGTGGGCCAAGGAGTCAGCGATCTTGCTATGCGATGGCACCGGGTGGACGAAGATCGCCGGTCGCACGGTCCCGCTGCAATGCACGATGCGCCGCACCACGGCATTCTCCGTCACGCAGGGGGCATGGCGGCTGCTGCCGATGCTGACCACTGTCAGCGACAACGCTTCGGCTCTCGCTACTCCGCTGGGCGATACGACCAATGGATACGTCCGCTGCCTGCGCGGTGGTACGTATTCGGTGACTGGCTTCGCTGGGCTAACAGGTCTAGCGAATACGACGGCCAACGGCTTCGGTGTGATCAACCGAAAGAACTCGGTCCCGGGCGGCTACAGCATCAATGACCCGCAGGACGACCCGAGCGCCTGGAACGCAATGATCAAGGATTCTGCCGGCGGGGCCTATGGCAATGTCGCCGGCATCTTCCGTGGGGTCTTGGTTGGCGATTCGTTGGCCTGCACGATCTTCAATAGCGACACGGTCGCACGCAATACGACAGCGGCCATCACAAACTACCCATCCATTTCGGTGACTGAGATCCCCGACTGGTAGGGCCAACCGCCCATCCCAATAACCCGCCATCGAGCGGGTTTCTTTTTGCCTGAAAGGCCACCCATGAAACGGTATCTCTGGAACCTCTTGGTCGCGTTCGACCAGTTCGTCAACACGCTGGCCGGTGGCGATCCCGACATGACGCTTTCCGGGCGAATGGGCAGGGCGATTGCGGAGGGCCGGTGCATGGCCTGCCGCGCGGTCTGCTGGGGGCTGGATCTGATCGACCCGGGCCACTGCGAGCGCGTTCGCAAGAACGAGGCCGATGAAGGCTCTGACGAAGTCGTGAAGCTCTAAGGAGGCGACATGGACACCCCAACTGGCGAACTGCGCGTCTCTCGTGTGATTGACTTCAAGATCCCCCTGTCAGGCATTCTGGGCGCGGCCTTCTCCCTGGCCCTGCTGATCGGCGGGATGTACTTCCAGCTGAATCGGCTCAGCGAGGACATGGCCGAACTCAAGATCACGGTCAAGGCCGGCAACGCCTCAACCGCCACGGTGCAGGGTGAGTTGGCGATTCTTCGATTCAGGGTTGAAACCCTTGAGGCCGAGCGCCGGGCTGTTGCCGCGCCGCGTCCTGCCATCCCTGGGAGCACGCGATGAGCCTCGATCAAGTCATCAAGACCATCCTAGATCCTGGCCTGGCGCAACTGCCGATGGCCATGGATACCCCCAAGGCCCGGGTGATGCTGCTCGCCATCGGGCAGCAGGAGTCGAAGTTTCAATACCGCGCCCAGGTGCTGAACGGCGGCGGCAAAGGCCCAGCACGCGGCTTTTTTCAATTCGAGAAGGGCGGCGGCGTCAAAGGGGTGATGAACCACCCCACGACCTGCGCTCATGCGCACCGGCTCTGCCTGGGCCGCGGTGTTGCATGGGATGCCGGCCAAGTCTGGCTTCGCCTCGAAACCGACGACCTGCTGGCCTGCGGTTTCGCGCGCCTGCTGCTGTACGCCGACCCCAAGCCGCTGCCCGAGCTGGACGACGTTGAGGGCGCATGGAAGCTCTACGCCGAGCGGACATGGAAGCCTGGCAAGCCCCACCCTGAAACGTGGCCGGGCTATCACGCTGCCGCGCGCCAAGCACTTGGAGTCTGACCATGGCCCTCGACCCTGTAACCGCTGGCCTCGACCTGGCCAACACCGTCGTCAACAAGATCTGGCCCGACAAGTCGGAGCAGGAGCGTGCCCAGCTCGCCGCGGCGGTCAGCCTTGTCCAAGGTCAGCTCGAAATCAACAAGGCCGAGGCAGCCAGTGATAGCGTCTTCACCAGTGGCTGGCGCCCGTTCATCGGCTGGGTGTGCGGCGCCGCGCTGGTGTATCAGTACCTGATTCGCCCGCTAGCGGCCTGGGGCTTCGCCGTCGCCGGCCATGAGCTGCCGCCCATGCCTGGGCTGGATGAAAACCTCTGGCAGCTGCTACTCGGCATGCTGGGTCTGGGCGGCCTGCGCACCTTCGAGAAGTTCAAGGGCGTGGCGAAGTAGCCCCACTCATTGCGGGGCTCAATCATTCTTCGGCGCATGCACGAGGGGCGCTGACCGTCATCCCCAAAGCTAAGGAGTTTGCAACGTAGAAGATCTTCTGAATTGCCAGCCTTTGCAGTGCAGCCTGTAATCGAGTTGGAGAAGACGTCTGCCACATTCAGATCGGCGCAGGCGAGAAGAGGGATCCAACTTTGATGAATAGATGCTCGGGGAGCCTTTGGGCATCCCTTTTCTCGCAACGGCTGATTTACAGCCAGTTCATTCGTGCCACAGTCGTGGCTGTGCTCTCGTTGCTCTCATGGAGTGCGCAGGCCCTGCAATGTGATCCTTCAACAGATAGGTGCGAACCGTCAACCGGCGTGCGCTATCAGGTGTCCAATGGAGGTTACTGTTTAAGCTACCTCTACGTCAGATACCCATCAGTAACCTGCACTGGCGGCGCACTAGTGGGGGACTTCTTTACCGAAGAGGACGCAGTTAAGTGGTTCGTCGGCTACTACCTGACATATATGGCTGGCAACAACTGGCAGGTCTGCGGCGACGCGGTGACGACGCCAACTACAGAATGGCCAGCGTCGCCACCTGCTCCTGGGTGGCCCCAAGGCCGAAATTACAGCATTGATGTGCCCGAGGCCAGCGGTTGGCCAACGAGTAGTTGTTCAACTCCACAGCTGTCTCACACAACGTTTGGCGTCGCTCGTTATGCGCCAACCAAATGCCCAGACGGCTACGTAGCTGCGACCTCGACGGTCAATAACTCGCCGGTGTGCAAGCAAGTCACTCCGCTTGAGCCGGCGGACGTTTCTGGGTCATCGACGCAGATGTGTCGTGCCGGAGTAGCGACTGCTGGCCTGCAAGTCGGTGCCCCAATTGTTCCTGCAACTGGCGAGAAAGTTCGATTCGAGGTGGATTGGTCCGATGAAGGGCCTGCTCCCTTGAGCTTTGTGCGCACCTTCCGCAGCATCACCTATCGGCCTATGCAGCAGGCTGGCGCACTGGGTGTGACCTGGCGACACAACCACAGCACGAGTCTGAAGATCTCGTCTGGCTTGGTGCAGGTCATCAGTAGCGAAGGATATATACGCAGGTTTGCGCTGGACACCGCCACCTCAACCTGGCGACCGGCAAGTGGTGCCGATTCGCTTGTCAAGGTCGGCACGAACTGGCGCTACTACCGGTCCGATGATGATTCAACGCTGATCTTCGGCCCCGAAGGGCGGCTACTCACATTCGCGGCCCGCAATGGTTGGACGAACAACTACGCATACAACGCAGCGGGACAGTTGGTTAGCGTCAGCAATTCATTTGGTCGAACACTCACGCTGGCGTATACACCCATCGGTTTGTTGTCCACTGTGACAGCGCCGGATGGTCGCGTTGTCAACTACATCTATGACAACTATGCGCGTTTGTCGCAGGTTGTCTATCCCGATGGCAAAGCCAGAACGTTCTTCTACGAAAACGGATCGTTCCCCCAGTCGATCACAGGAATCGGTGATGAGTCGAACTCGCGCTTCGCGACGTTTGCCTACAACACCGAGGGAAAAGCAGTGCAAACAGAGCTATCGGGAGGTGTGAGTCGCTACAAGGTCAGCTACCCCAGTTCGGTCCAGGCCTCGGTGCTTGATCCTGTCGGGACCTCGCGCACTTTCTCGTTCGGCACATTGAAGGGGAAGCTTGCTGTTCTAGGAGGTGGCTTTCCATCTGCCGAAGGTGAATCTGACGCGGCGTCCCGAGCGCAAGATGCTAACGGCCTAGTAACTAGCGAGACCGACTTCAAGGGTGTGGTCACCACCACATCGTGGGACACGGGCCGCCGCCTGCCCCTGTCGGTCACCCGAGGTGTTGGTACGCCAGAGGCGGTGACCACTGCCACCCAGTGGCACAGCACCTTCAGCCTGCCCACGTTGGTGACCGAGCCGGGCCGCACCACATCGTTCTCCTACGACGCGGTAG
>JAFECZ010000438.1 GCA_018241905.1 Pseudomonadota bacterium | reverse complement strand
CGGCCAGCGACTCTTCGACCGTGTCGTAGAACACGCCGATCTTGCTGATCTCGCGCGCTTCCTTGGCCGTGGCGATGGGCCGGCCGAATTCGCGCGAGATGCGCACCAGCTGCTCGATCTGCGAGACGGTGCTGGCCTTTTCCGTGCGCGACTGGTTCCACAGGCAATCCTCGGTGCCGCAGCGCACGTGCAGGCCCATGGAGATGCCCCACATGTTCACCGGCAGAACGTTGCGCACGTTGCTCTCCACCGTGAGCACGGCGCCATCGGGCACGGCTCGCACGAAGTTGGCCATGCTGTAGACATTGGGCGTGTCCATGCCGCCGGCAATGGCCACCCAGTTCATGACCAGCGGGCCCTTGTAGAAGCCGCGGCGCATCAGGCGCTCCACCGACTCGAAGCTGTTGAGGTTGTAGCACTGGAAGGCGCTCTGGATGCCGGCCTTGGTCAGGCGCCGCACATGCTCTTCCACCCAGCCGGGCTGGGCCGGCACGGTCATTTCCTTGTAGGCGTTGAAGATGGCCGGGTTCTCGCGCGAGGTGCCGCGGAAGTCGGCGTCCTCGGCCTGGTCGGTCACGTTCATCTGCGAGGTGTTGACCGTCACCGTGACCTGGTCGGGCACGGGGTCCAGGTCGGCCAGCATGTGGCGCGTGTCGTCGGAGAGCCACTTGGCGGCCTGGCCTTCGTTCTCGGGCGCGAAGCTGATGGAGCCGCCCACCTGGATGATCATCTCCGGCACCGCCTTGCGCACGCCGGAAATCAGTTCGTTGAACTTGGACAAGCGCTTGGAGCCCTTGCCGTCCATCTCGCGCACATGCAGGTGCAGCACGGTGGCGCCGGCGTTGTAGCAGTCCACCGCCTTCTGGATCTGCGCTTCCATGCTGACCGGAATGTCTTCCGGAAAGTCGGAGGGCAGCCAGCCGGGCGCGTAGGGCGCGGCGGTGATGATCAGCGGTTGCTGGTTCTCGGGGAACAGGTGGCCGTCGAGGAAGTTCATTTGAGTCTCCAGGCGATAAGGGTCGGAAATCGGGTGGCTGCGCGGCAAGCGATGTTCAATAGGGCACATCGCCCACGATGCCGGCGCGTTCCATCTTTCGGGGGGCGGGGAAGTAGTCGTTGCAGGCGTAGTGCTGCGTGCTGCGGTTGTCCCACATGGCCACGTCGCCCGGCTGCCAGGACCAGCGCACCTGGTATTCGGGAATGGTTGCGCGGCTGATCAGGTAGTTCAGCAGCAGCGCCGCACCGGGCGCCTTGTCGACGCCGTGGCGCACGTTCTCGGGGGTGCTGTAGTTGGCAAAGTGGGTGGTGAAGCCGGCGCCCACGAACAGGATCTTCTCGCCCGTCTCGGGGTGGGTGCGCACCACCGGGTGCTCCACCGGCGGGTTCTCGCGGCCCAGCTTCAGGCGCGCCTCGGGCGTCATGACGGCGCCGAAGGAATGTTCGATGCTGGCCTTGGCGCGCAGCTTGTCCACGGTGCGCTTGATGTCCTCGGGCAGCTCGTCGTAGGCCTTGACCATGTTCACCCAGATGGTGTCGCCGCCCAGCTCCGGGCATTCGATGCAGCGCAGCACCGCACCCATGGCCGGGTTGGGGCGCCACAGGCCGTCGCAGTGGTAGTTGTTTTCGTAGCTGTGCGGGTTGTCGCTTCGGTAGATGCGCACCAGGCCGGGGTGGTCCGGGTCGCTGCCGGCCACGGGGTGGTCTTCCAGTTCGCCGAAGCAGCGCGCAAAGGCGACGTGCTCGGCACGCGTGATGTCCTGCTTGCGAAAGAAGAGCACCCGGTGCTTGAGCAGCGCGGCCTTGATCTGCGCGAACTGCGCGGGGTCGCGGGATGCCTCGCCGAGGTGGACCTCGGAGACCTCCGCGCCGATGGCGGGCGTGATTTGCCTGATCTTCATTTGTTGTCTCCGGTGGTTTGCGTGGCGCGCGGGTCAGTTCAGCTTGATGTCGAACTTCTTGACGATGGCGGCATTGCGCTGAGCCATCTCCCTGGTTTCCTTCACCAGTGCCGGCGTGTCGACGTTCACCTCCGGCTCCAGGCCCACTTCGGCGAGGCGTTGCTGCACGGCCGGCGCGCGGGCGGCCTTGTCGAGGGCCGCGTGAATCTTGTCCAGCACATCGGCCGGCAGCTTGGCCGAGCCGATCAGGCCCACCCAGCCCATGAACTGCAGCTGCGGATAGCCCAGCTCGGTGGTGGTGGGCACGTCGGGCAGGTAGCTCGAGCGCTTCTTGCCCGAGAAGGCATAGGCGCGCAGCTTGCCGCTCTTGATGAGGGGCACCGAAGTCAGCATGCCGTCGAACATGACGTCGACCTGGCCGCCCAGCAGGTTGGTAATGGCAGGCGGAGAGCCGGCGTAGCCGATGTGCTGCATGTCCAGGCCGGCCTGGTCGCTGAGGATGAGGCCGGCGTAGTGCGACACCGTGCCGGGGCTGTAGCTCGCGAAGCTGGTCTTCCCCTTGCGCTGCTGCAGTTGCGCGACCAGGCTCTTGAAGTCGGTGGCCGGAAAGCTTGCCGCCGTGACCAGCACCACGCCTGAACGGGCTACGGAACCGATCGGGATCACGTCCTTGAACGGATCGAAGGGCACCTTCATCACCAGCGGGATTTCCGCCAGCACGTTGCTGGCCGCCATCAGCAGCGTGTTGCCGTCGGCCGGTGCCCGCAGCATGGCCTGCATGCCGATGGCGCCGCCGGCACCCGGCTTGTTTTCCACCACCACGGGCTGCCCGATCTCCTGGCCCAGTTGCTGGCCCACGACGCGGGCGACGATGTCCCCGGTGCCGCCGGGCGGTGCCGGCACGATGATCTTCAGCGGCGCATCGCCCCAGGCCCATGCGCTGCTGCAAGCCAATGCCGATGCGACCAGCCCGCCAAGGGCGCGTGCGACGAAGCTCATTTCGTGTGTCTCCTGGTGATGAAGGAATCAAGCGTTCCCCTGGGTGGAAGTATCCGAACTGGGCTTGTTGGTTGCTTGCTTTATTGGGGCATTCGTTTGTTCTTTTGGGACATTGATGAATTGGCTACTTCGGGGTTCAGAATCGCCGAACCCAATACTTCCGCCCCCTTCATGAAGTTCGACGCGCTGCCTCAACGATGTCTTGTGGACGAGACGCTCCAGGTTCGAGTGCTGGAACTTCGTGCCGGCGAACGAGTGACCTTGAAGCTCTGGAGCCGCTTCAACGATGTCGTCTGGTTATCCGAGGCCGACTTTGTCGCAGACACCAGTGGCGTCGTCGACCTGAGCACCCAGGCACCCGTTTCGGGTTCGTACAAAGGTGTGGATGCGATGGGCCTGTTCTGGTCTCGCGCCCCGGTGCCTTCCGAACTGGCCAAGGCTTATGGTGGAGAAAGCACGGATCCGCTGACGGCGACTCTGACGGCGGGGCGCGACGACGGGGCACCGCCAATTTCGCATGCCGTCAGGCGTGTCTTCATGGATGAACGAGTTGTCTCGCGCGAGGTCCGGGAGAAAGGCCTTGTCGGCAAGATGTTCGAACCCAATCGACCCGGCCCGCACAGCGCAGTGCTTGTGGTCGGTGGCTCCAACGGAGGATTGGGTTGGTCCGAGGAGATGGCGGCGCTGCTGGCATCTCGGGGCTACGCTGCACTTGCCCTTGCATACTTCGCCGCCGAGGGCCTGCCGCCAACGCTCGACCGCATTCCGCTCGAATACTTCGGCAAGGCCCTGGAATGGCTCGCAGCGCAGCCCGGAGTGGCGCCAGGGCAGGTTGCGGTGGTCGGCGTGTCGCGAGGCGGAGAGTTGGCTTTGCTCCTCGGCGCCACGTTCCCCGAAATACAGGCGGTGGTCGCCTATGTGCCCAGCGGCATCCTCTGGCCCGCGTACCCAGAAAGCGGGAATGGGGCCTGGACCTCGAATGGGCAGGAAATTCCCTACGCCAGGACGCTGACGTACGCGCAGTGGGATGAGGCGCTCGCGACCGGCAACGCACAAGAAGGCAGTTTCGACTGGTACTTCATCCCGTTGAAGGATTCCGAGTACGCAAACAGAGCATCCATCCAGGTGGAGAACATCAATGGCCCCGTGCTGATGATTAGCGGGGTCGACGACAAGGTATGGCCGTCCACCGGACTGACGGAGTTCGCGGTTGACCGCTTCAAGCGACAAGGCTTTTGCCATGCAGTAGAGCACCTGGCCTATGCGGACGCGGGACACAGCATCGCCTGGCCCAACGGTCCGACGACGATGCTCAAGTGGAAGCATCCGGTATCGGGCGAAGAAATGGACATGGGTGGCACGCCGGAGGGGACTGCGCGTGCGAGACAGGACTCATGGCCTCGAATGCTCGAGTTCTTGAGAGGTGCGCTCGGCGGCGGCCGTCAGGCCGCCGCCATTGAATAGCAGTCATTCGAGCCGCATACGATTGCGCCATGTCGTCCCGCCACCACCACGTCCAACCCGCCGTCGAAGAGAAGCAGGGCAGCGCCTTCGAGGTGTTCATCGCCTTCCTGAAACTCGGCCTCACATCCTTTGGCGGGCCCGTTGCGCACCTGGGCTACTTTCGCGCCGAGATCGT
>JAFECZ010000437.1 GCA_018241905.1 Pseudomonadota bacterium | reverse complement strand
GACCACTTTGGCGGCTTGCAGCGGAATGGGCGGCGCGCCGCATCGAATTCCAGACAAGAGCACGCTGGCTGCGGCTTGCACCGGCATGCAGGGCAAGACCGTTGCCGCCAGCGCCATCGGCCTGCCCAGCGGCGCGGCCACGGTGACGTCTGCCAAGCTGGTGCGGGCCGTCACCACCGTGCCGGAATTTGCAGAATATTGCCAGTTGCTCGGCTCAATTGCGCCGCTGTCGGCAGGCGCCGACCCGATCCGCTTCCAGCTCAACCTGCCCACCACCTGGAACGAAAAGGCCGTCATGCTGGGCGGTGGCGGCTTCAACGGCACGTTGACCGATGCAACCGCGCCCATCCGCGACGCGGCGCCGGGCCAGCCGCAACCCATCACCCAGGGCTTTGCCACCTTCGGCACCGACTCGGGCCATGACGCGGCCAGCTACGTGCAGACCGACCCGGCACGGTTCGCGCTCAACGACGAGATGTTCCTCAATTTCGCGCACCAGTCGTACAAGAAGGTGCGCGACGTGGCGCAGGAGCTGATGCAGGCCTACTACCTGCGCAAGCCGGCCAGGCAATACTTCTACGGAGGCTCCGAGGGCGGGCGCGAAGGGCTGACCATGGCGCAGCGCTACCCGGCGGATTTCGACGGCATCGTCTCGGTGGTGCCGGTCATCCATTGGACCGGCCTGTTCAACGGCTTTCTCAATTACACGCGGCCGCAGTTCGACGGCGGTGCGTTGAACGCCGCCAAGATCAGCCTGGTCGCCAAGGCGGTGAACGATGCCTGCGACGGCCTCGACGGCGCGGCCGACGGCGTGATCAGCAACTACATGGCGTGCCCGGCGCGGGTGAAACTGCAGGCCTTGCGTTGCCCGGCGGGCCGCGAGGGCGGCGATGCCTGCCTGTCCGACGCGCAACTGGCCACGCTGCAGGCGGTGTACGGTCCCACGGCCATGCCCTATGCGCTGGCCAACGGCCTGAGCACTTACCCGGGACGGCTGTACGGCGGCGAGATCCAGGCCGGCGGCGAAGGCATCGGCCGCTGGATCACCAATGGCGCTGCGCCGCAGCCCAAGCCGGTTGCCGCGGATGCGCGCGGCGTGATCTACGGCAGCAGCTACGCGCGCTACGTGATCGCGCGCGATGCGAACTTCGACATCCGCAACTACTCCGCCGAGCGCTTCAAGGCGCGCATCCTCGAAGTCTCGGCGCTCATGGATTCGACCAACCCCGACCTCTCGGCCTTCCTGGCGCGCGGCGGCAAGCTCATCATTCGCGAGAACACCGGCGACATGGCGCAGAGCCCGCTGGCCGGCATCGAGTACTACCAGGGTGTGGTGGCGCGCATGGGCCAGGCGAAGGTGGACCAGTTCGTGCGCCTGTACGTGTCGCCGGCCTCGTCGCATGGCGGCCCGGCGGCCAGCCTGAAGACCGGTGCCGAGGTGCCGACGCAGCACGACCTGTTGAGCACACTGGACGGCTGGGTTGTCGGCAACGCGCCGCCGCCCGACGCGCTGATCCAGGTGCGCAATGCCAAGTCCGCGCCGTTTGCCACCGCGGCCTCGCGCCCGATGTGCCGCTTTCCCGGCTATCCGCACTTCGAGGGCGGCGACCCGTTGCGCGCTGCAAGCTACAAGTGCGTGGCGTCGGCGCCGTGAGGTCGTAGGCGACCTGCGCGTTCAGGAACGGCGTGCGGCGTGCCGCCGGCGGCCTAGGCAGGACCGCAATCGCACCGGCCCGCTGCCCGGGCCTCTTCTTCGGAGCGTTGCACATAGTCGGCAATCCAGGCGCGCGCCTTCTGCGCCGATTCCAGGTCGGCGGCATTGCGATTGCAATCCTTGTGGGTCGTGGAGAGCCGGCACATCTCGACTTCGCTTCGGAAGATGATGCAGATGGTCTGGCAGACGCCGCCCAGGCTCTCGTAGGCGAACTCCATCGTCCACTCGGCCGGCGCCAGCTTGGAATTCGTGCGTGACGGATGAATGTTCATCGCACCCCCGCGGTTGGTGCGACGACAAAGCGGAACGGCGTTTGGGCCAGGCCAAGAGCACGAAGTTCGGCCTCCGAGGAGCCTTCATGCTATGCCCGCGGGCAGGCACCCGGGCGTCATCCATCATCCATTTCGAGTGTCTTCATCTCGCCGTGCCGAGCGACCGGGGAACAAAGCGGAAACGCGGTTGTTTCCGCGAATCGATCGAGAAATAATCATCCAGACAAAGGACGGAAGGGCCCGGGGTGAATCTCGACAAAGCGAGCGCAGCTTCAAGCCAGGCGCCACTTGCCCCATCGGATTGGACGATGGAGGTGCAGTTGGACGGCAACCAGTTCACCGCCGTGGTCATGCACGAGGCGGCGGTGATGTGCCGCCTGTCCGTCGTTCGCCCCGACGGTGACGAAGGGGCGGCCCGTGCGGCGCTTGCCGACAAGGCGCGCTTCTGGATATTCGACTATCTGCAGAGATTCGGCCCCGGTCGGGGCGGCACCGACGCCGCTCCTTCGGGCTCCTGACGCGGCCGCGCACACCGTGCGCCAACGGGCCGACCCCTTGTTCTCCCACGCGCGGTAGGCCGGCGCCGACGGTCCGCGCGTGAGCCGTGTCCGACACGATGTCGGCGGCTTCGTCCTGCGCGCGGCCCGCGCTTGTCGAACTAGAACTAGCGGTGTGACGAATGCGAACGACAGCGCCGTTGTGCCGGACGAAATCTTCGGCGAGACAGATGCCTATCTGTTTCGCGAGGGCACGCATGCCGGCCTGTACCGCTGCCTGGGCTGCCAGCTGGATGCGGACGGCGAGGGCGCCACCTTCGGCGTGTGGGCGCCCAACGCCACCCACGTGTGGGTGATGGGCGACTGGAACAGCTGGCAGCACGAGGCCGACCCGATGTCCCCGCGCTGGGACAACACCGGCGTCTGGCAGGTGCACTGCGACGATGCGCGCCTCGGCCACGCCTACAAGTACCGCATCCGGACGAAAAGCGGCCACATCCTGGAAAAGGCCGATCCGCTGGCCTTGCTGGCCGAGCGGCCACCCGATACGGCCTCGCGCATCTGGTCGCTGGATTACGACTGGGGCGACAGCGGCTGGATGCTGCGCCGCGGCGCGGCCAATGCGCTGGATGCGCCCGTTTCCATCTACGAGGTGCACGCCGGCTCGTGGCGCCGGCGCGACGGCGAGCCGCTGAACTACCGCGAACTGGCGCACGAGCTGGCCGACTACGCGGCGCGCCTGGGCTTCACGCACGTGGAGCTGATGCCCATTACCGAGCACCCCTTCTACGGATCATGGGGCTACCAGACCACCGGCTATTTCGCACCCACCTCGCGCTACGGCACGCCGCAGGACTTCATGTACCTGGTGGACCACCTGCACCAGCGCGGCATCGGCGTGCTGCTTGACTGGGTGCCTTCGCATTTTCCGACCGATGCGCACGGGCTGGCCCACTTCGACGGCACGCAGCTCTACGAGCATGCGGACCCGCGCCAGGGTTTTCACCCGGAGTGGAACTCGGCCATCTTCAACTACGGGCGAAACGAGGTGCGCAGCTTTCTGATCTCGTCGGCGCTGTTCTGGCTGGAGCACTACCACCTGGACGGCATCCGCGTGGATGCGGTGGCGTCGATGCTGTACCTGGACTATGCGCGCAGCCAGGGCGAGTGGATTCCCAACCGCCACGGCGGGCGCGAGAACCTGGAGGCCATCGACTTCTTGCAGGAGCTCAACCGCGCCGTGTACCGCGAGCACCCCGACACCTTCACGGTGGCCGAGGAATCGACCGCCTGGCCCAAGGTCTCGCGCCCCACCGACATGGGCGGCCTGGGCTTCGGCCTGAAGTGGAACATGGGCTGGATGCACGACACGCTGGACTACTGGCGCGAAGACCCGCTGTACCGCACGCACCACCATGACCGCCTGACCTTCTCGCTGGTCTACGCCTTCCACGAGAACTTCGTGCTGCCGCTCTCGCACGACGAGGTGGTGTACGGCAAGGGTTCGCTCATCGGCAAGATGCCGGGCGACGCGTGGCAGCAGTTTGCCAACCTGCGGCTGCTGCTGGGCTACATGTGGGCGCATCCGGGCAAGAAGCTGCTGTTCATGGGCGGCGAGTTCGCGCAGCGGCGCGAATGGACGCATGAAGGCGAGCTGGAGTGGTGGGTGACCGACCGGCCCGAGCACGCGGGCGTGCAGCACCTGGTGGGCGAGCTCAACCACCTGCTGCGCACCGAGCCGGCCCTGCACGAGATCGACTTTGCCGGCGACGGCTTCGAATGGGTGGACGCCAACGACCGCACCCACAGCGTCATCGCCTTCTTGCGCAAGGCGCGCGAAGGCGGGCCGGTGCTGGTGGTGTGCAACCTCACGCCGCAGCCGCGGCAGAACCATTGCCTGGGCGTGCCGATGGACGGCACCTGGCGCGAGATCCTCAACACCGACGCCGAGCCCTTCGGCGGCGCGGGCTGGGGCAACCTGGGCGCGGTGCGGGCCGCACCAATGACTGCGCAGGGCCGCCGCCATGCGCTGTGTCTCACGCTGCCGCCGCTGTCG
>JAFECZ010000436.1 GCA_018241905.1 Pseudomonadota bacterium | reverse complement strand
TCGGTGCATGCTTCACGTTCTGCGTGGTGCTGCTGAACACCTCGATCTGGATCTTTGCGCCGGAACAGTACCCCACCGACGTGCGCGCCTTCGGCACCTCGCTGATCCTGGCGCTGGGCACCCTGGCCGGCGCGCTGACGCCGCTGATCAGCGGCCGCGTGTTCGAATCGTTCGGCGTGGGCGGCATGTTCAGCATGCTGGCTGCGATGTACGGCGTGTTCGCACTGGCCGTGCAGTTTGCGCCCGAGACCTTCGGCCGTGCCATGGGCGAAGCCGCGAACGACGAGCAGTCGCACAGCGAAGCCGGCGAGGCGCCGGCCAGCGCCGTGCGGGCCTGAGCAGCAGCGATGGAGCCGCCGCGCCAGCGCGGCGACTCCTCGCGCTAGGGCCGTCCAGCCTGGCGAGCCAGCTGGGCGCGCACGTAGTCCACGTGCTGGCGCAGGGTGTAGACGCGGTCGGAAATCTCGATTGGGAACTTGGTCTTGACGATCTCGTCCTCGATGTGATCGAGCTGCTCGTTCGCCCTGCGCAGCTCCTGGTCGTTCAGCTGGCGCGATGCCAGGTCGAGCTCCAGGTACTTCAGTTCGCCATAGCGCCGGTACAGCCGGCTCTGGCGCCGCCAGTTCACCAGCCCCGGCAGCACGCGCATCAATGGCACGAGAATGGCCGCCAGCGGCAGCAGCCACAGCAGCAGCCGCTGCACATAGATGGCCACCCAGAAGGGCAGGTAGTTCTGCAGGAAGGGCTGGCCATGCTTGAAGTAGCGGTCGGCCTGGTCGGACAGCGGATAGTCGGTGTCGCGCGGGTTTGGAAACTCGCCTGGCCGATTGATCAGGCTGGGCTGCGAGTGCACCTGCTTGGCCGCCTCGAGCAGCAGGTAGTCCAGGGCCGGGTGCAGGTCGTCGCGCACCACCAGGTTGGCCGTGGTGGCCAGGAGGTGGATGTCGGCCGCCGGCAGATCGCGCGCCGGATCGACCGCGCCGCGCTTGAGCGTGATGGGCTGGAAATACGGGTAGCGCTGCGCCAGGCCCTCGACCTGGTCCAGGGAAGCCAGGCGCATGCGGCCCTCGTTCAGCAGCTGGTGCACGGCCTGCGCCTGCGGCGCCGCGATCATGATGAGCGCGTCCACCTGGTGCTCGCGCAGCATCTTCGCCGCCGCGGTGCCGCCTTCGGTGACGAACACGGTGCCCTTGTCGCCGTCCTGCACGCCGTAGATGGCAAGAAGCTGGCGCGCCACGTACAGGTTGCCGCTGCCGGGCAGGCCCACCGCGATACGCTTGCCGGCCAGCGGGCCCAGCCCCTTGGAGAGGTCCAGCGTGTGCGTGAAGATCCACACCGGCTCGAAGGCCACCGTGGCCAGCGAGCGCAGGGCGGTGGATTCGGGCAGGGCCTCCGGGTCGGTGGCCAGCAGGCCGGTGCCGCCTTGCACGAAACCGACCGACACCGAGCCGTCGTTGAGCCGCTTGATGTTCTCCATTCCGCCGCTGGACGAGCGCAGCTCCAGGCGGATGCCGTTGGCGCGCAGGATCTCCTGGTAGCGCTGGCCGAAGCGGTGGTAGGCGCCGTCGGTGGCGCCGGTGCTCATCACCAGCGTGCGCGGCGGCGCCGGGCTGATGTAGCGCACTGCCAGCCACAGCAGCGCGGCCAGCACCGCAATGAGCAATGTCCAGGTGACCAGCCGGCGCCCGGTGGGCAGGTGGACGTGGCCGCGCAACATCGTGGTGGGTGCGCGCACCCCTTACATGCCGACGTAGTTGGGGCCGCCGCCGCCTTCGGGCGTGACCCACACGATGTTCTGCGTCGGATCCTTGATGTCGCAGGTCTTGCAGTGCACGCAGTTCTGCGCGTTGATCTGCAGGCGTTCCTTGCCGGCGTTGGCCTCGTCGGGCACGAACTCGTACACGCCGGCCGGGCAGTAGCGCTGCTCGGGGCCGGCGTACTGCGGCAGGTTGATGCGCGTGGGCACCGTGGCGTCCTTCAGCGTGAGGTGCGCGGGCTGGTTCTCTTCATGGTTGGTGTTGCTGATGAACACCGAGGAGAGCCGGTCGAAGGTGAGCTTGCCGTCGGGCTTGGGGTAGGCGATCTTCTTGCACTCGGCCGCGGGCTTGAGGCGGCTGTGGTCGGCCTCGGTGCGGTGCACGGTCCACGGCACGTGGCCGCGCAGCACGAACTGCTCGATGCCGGTCATGATCGTGCCGACGGTGAGGCCCTTCTTGAACCACTGCTTGAAGTTGCGCGCCTTGTGCAGCTCCTTGCGCAGCCAGCTCTTCTCGAAGGCTTCGGGATAGGCGGCCAGCTCGTCGTGCGCGCGGCCCGCCATGATGGCGTCGTAGGCCGCCTCTGCCGCCAGCATGCCGGTCTTGATGGCGGCATGGCTGCCCTTGATGCGGCTGGCGTTGAGGTAGCCGGCGTCGCAGCCCACCAGCGCGCCGCCCGGGAACACGGTCTTGGGCAGCGAGAGCAGGCCGCCGGCCGTGATGGCGCGCGCGCCATAGCTCAGGCGCTTGGCCGGCTTCAGGCCCTTGTCCTGGCCCTCGAAGTACCAGCGGATGTTGGGGTGCGTCTTGAAGCGCTGGAATTCCTCGAAGGGGCTGATGTGCGGGTTCTGGTAGTCCAGGCCCACCACGAAGCCGACGACGATCTTGTTGTCCTCGGCGTGGTAGAGGAAGGAGCCACCGTAGGTGTCGGAGGGCAGGGGCCAGCCCGAGGTGTGCACCGCCAGGCCGGGCTGGTGGCGCGCCGGGTCGATTTCCCACAGCTCCTTGATGCCGATGCCGTAGCTCTGCGGGTCCTTGCCGGCGTCGAGCTTGAACTTGCTGATGAGCTGGCGGCCCAGGTGACCGCGCGCGCCTTCGGCAAAGATGGTGTACTTGCCGTGCAGCTCCATGCCGAGCTGGAAGTTCTCGGTGGGCTCGCCGTCTTTTCCGATGCCCATGTTGCCGGTGGCCACGCCCTTGACCGAGCCGTCGTCGTTGTAGAGCACCTCGGCCGCGGCAAAGCCGGGGAAGATCTCCACGCCCAGGCCCTCGGCCTGCTGGGCCAGCCACTTGACCACGTTGCCCAGGCTGACGATGTAGTTGCCCTCGTTGTGGAAGTTGCCGGGCAGCATGAAGTTGGGAACCCGTGTGCCGCCGGTTTCGGACAGCATCAGGAAGGCGTCTTCCGTGACGGGCTGGTTCAGCGGTGCGCCTTGCTCGCGCCAGTCGGGCAGCAGCTCGTTGAGCGCGCGCGGATCCATGATGGCGCCCGACAGGATGTGCGCGCCGGGTTCGGAGCCTTTTTCCAGCACCACCACCGAGATTTCCTTGCCATGGTGCGCGGCCAGTTGCTTCAGGCGGATGGCGGTGGACAGGCCGGCAGGGCCGCCGCCGACGATCACCACGTCGTATTCCATCGCTTCGCGCGGGCCGAATTGGGCAAGGATTTCTTCTTGGGTCATGGGGTCTGGCTCGGTATGGTTATTGGACGGGCGCGCGCCTGGGCGCGGCCAGCAATTCTATTCGGCATGAGGCGCCGGAACCCCCGCCCGCAGAGGGGGGGGAGGGAGGGGGGAGTCGCCAAGGCGATATGCCCGGGCCCGGTGCGCAGCCCGGGATCAGTCGGCCGGCTGCAGGACGATGCGCGCCTCCAGCCCGCTGCGGGCGCCGGGCGGGGGCGAGAACAGGTCGAGCCGCGCGTCGTGCTTGTCGACGATGGTGTGCACGATGGACAGGCCCAGCCCGTAGCCGGCGCGGTCTGCGCTGTGGCGCACATGGCGCCGGTGCAGGGTGTGCAGCTGCTGCGCGTTGACGCCAGGGCCGAAGTCGCGCACGGCCAGGGTGCAGGGCGCCATCACTTCCAGCACCACCGGCTCGCCGCAGCTGTAGTGCAGGGCGTTCTCCACCAGGTTGCGCAGCGCGATGGCCAGGGCGTCCACGTCGCCCAGCGCCCACTGCGTCTCGATGGGGGCGATGCGCAGGTCCAGGCGCGCGCGGGCCTCGTCCTCGCGCCAGAACTCCTGCGCCACCAGGCCCGCCACCTTGGCCAGGTCCACCGGCCGCCGCGACAACGATGCGCCCGATTCGGCTCGCGAGAGCTGCAGCAGTTTCTCGGTGCGGTGGCTCAAGGTGCGCAGCGCGACCAGCGCGGCTTCCACGTCTTCGCGATGCAGGCCATGGTCGAGCGCGGTCTGCAGGCGCAGCCGCGCCGAAGCCAGCGGCGTGCGGATCTCGTGGGCTGCGTTGGCAGCCAGGGCGCGTTCCACGTCCAGCGCTTGCGACAGGCGCTCGAGCAGGCGGTTGACGTCGTCTCCAACGGACTGCAGCTCCTGCGGCAGGGCCGGCAGCGGGATGTGGCGCAGGTCGGAGCCGCTGCGCTCGGCGATCTGGCCGGCCAGCCATTGCAGTGCGTGCAACTCCTTGCGGGCGATGCGGCGCAGCACCAGGGCCAGCAGCGGCAGGCCGGCGGCCAGCGGGATGAACAGGCCCAGCAGGGTGCCGTTCACGGCCTCGCGCCGCTCGTCCAGCGGATCGGCCACTTGCAGGTACAGCGGCCGGGTGGGGTGCTGCA
>JAFECZ010000435.1 GCA_018241905.1 Pseudomonadota bacterium | reverse complement strand
GGTTCTCGGGCGAGAGGAACACCCCGCCCGAGAGAATGTGAAAGCCGATGCCCAGTGCCGCCAGCAGCACGCACATCAGCAGGAGGCGCAGGTCGATGCCGACCCGGCGCCAGACGGGCAGTGTTTGATTCATCTGATGGACTCCCTCATGAGACTGGAAGGCGAACGCTTCGCCTCTGGCGACTCCTCGCATGCTGCGTGTGTTGCGGGAAACACCGCGGAACCGGCTTTGCCAGGTCGCTGGTGTTTCCCCCTCGAGGGGGATGCGCGCTACACGGAGTGGGCGAGAGCCGGGGGTGGGCTTACTTGCAGGCCGCGGGCGCCTTGTCGGCAGCCACGCCCTTGCACAGCTCGTCCTTCTTGATCCAGCCGGCCTTCACCACCACGTCCAGGTTGTCCTTGGTGATGGGCACCGGCTTGAGCAGGCGCGAGTTCAGGCTGATCTTCTTCTCGCCGCCATTCCACGGCGCCGAGTTGGGCACCGGCTTGCCAGCCGCCAGGTCCACGGCCGCGCCGGCCGCTTCCTTGCCCAGCTCGCGCGAGTCCTTCCACACCGACACCGTCTGCGTGCCCAGCGCCACGCGGTTGAGCGCGGCAAAGTCCGCGTCCTGCCCCGACACCGGAATGCCGCGAATGCCCTTGGCGGTGAGTGCCGCCACCACGCCGCCGGCGGTGCCGTCGTTGGCCGCCACCACCGCGTCGACCTTGTTGGCGTTCTTGGTGAGGATCTGCTCCATGTTCTTCTGCGCCACCTCGGGCTTCCAGCCATCGGTGTATTCGTCGCCGACGATCTTGATGTCGCCCTTCTTCACCGCGGCGTCCACCACCTCCTGCGCGCCCGCGCGCAGGAAGTTGGCGTTCGGGTCGGTGGGCGAGCCCTTGATGAACACGTAGTTGCCCTTGGGCGCCAGCTTGAACACCTCGCGCGCCTGCATGCGGCCCACCTCCACGTTGTCGAAGGTGATGTAGAACACGCCGGGCGCCTCGATCAGCCGGTCGTACGCCACCACCGGAATCTTCTGCCGCGTGGCCTTGGTCACGGCCGGCAGGATCGCGTCCTTGTCCATGGCCAGCACGATCAGCGCCTTGGCGCCCTTGGAGATCAGGCCGTCCACATCGGCCAGCTGCTTTTCCGGCGAGCCGCCCGCATCGGCGCTGATGTACTTGGCGCCCATCTTCTCCAGCTGCGCCTTGATCGCCGCCTCGTCCGTCTTCCAGCGCTCCTCCTGGAAGTTGGACCAGCTCACCCCCACGATGGTCTGGGCCGATGCCCCCAGCGCAGCCAGGCCAAGCGCCAGCGCGGACAGGGTGTGGTGCAACTTCATGGTGTGTTCTCCTGAGGGTGTTGTTCGGTTCTGGCCCGAGTTAGTTCGGGCGTCGAACTATGTCCCAAAACCCAGAACCCCACCCCTAGGGAATACCCCGCAAACGGCAAAGCGAAGCGAGCCGACAAGCACCAGTCCCGCACCGGGGATCTGGCTTTGCCAGTCCCCAGGTGGGGTCTCCCCCCCCGGGGGGTGGCGTTACACGCCGCTGGCAGGCGGCGTGAAAAGCCGGGGGGCCGTCATTTAGGCCGAATGGCGTCCGCAGTGCCCTGGATGAAGGCCTTGAGCTTCTCCACATCCTCCATCGTCAGCTTGTCCGTGAAGTCCGGCATGCCGCGCTCCATGGCCGGGCCCTTGAAGATGAACTTGTCCAGGTTCTCGATGTACGAGGCATTCATGTAGCCCAGGTTCGGGATGTTGCCGCCGCGGTCCACGCCCGGCACGCCGTGGCAGAAGACGCAGTTGCTCACGAACAGCAGCGTGCCCGCCTCCACCTTCGCCGGGTCGTACTTCACGCCCTGCACCAGCTTGTCCATGCGGTACTGCACGAACTCCGGCGGCGCGGCCTTGCCGCCCAGCTCGAAGGTGTAGACGGTGCCCGGACCCTGCCGGTCGGTGGCGCGTGCCGCCAGCCCGTACACGCCGCCCCAGCCCACCGCCACCGACACGTACTGCTTGCCGTCCACGGTGTAGGTCATGGGCGCGGCCACCACGCCGGTGCCCGTGGGGCTTTCCCACAGCTTGGTGCCGTCCTTGGCGTTGTAGGCCACCAGGCGGCCGTCGGCCGTGCCCTGGAACACCAGGTTGCCGGCAGTCGTCAGCGTGCCGCCGTTCCAGGGCGACACATGCTCCACCGCCCAGGCCTGCTTCTGCGCCACCGGGTCCCAGGCCACCAGCCGGCCGAAGGGCTTGCTCTGGGGCGGCACGGGGTTGAGGATCTTGGCCGTGTTCCAGCCCGTGGCCGACTGCGGGCGGCCCGGCACGTTCTCGTTGAACTTCCAGTCCTTGTCATCCATCATGCCCACCGGAATGTGCTGCGCCGGCAGGTAGACCAGGCCGGTGCGCGGGTTGTAGGACATGGGGTGCCAGTTGTGCGCGCCATAGGGGCCCGGAATGGCGTCGTAGGGCTTGGTGCCGTCGCGCGCTGCGGCCAGTTCCATCGGGCGGCCGTTCTTGTCGTAGCCGGTCGCCCAGTTCACGTCCACGAAATTCTTCGCCGAGATGAACTTGCCGTTGGTACGGTCGATGACGAAGAAGAAGCCGTTCTTGGGCGCGTGCAGGATCACCTTGCGCGGCTTGCCGCCCACCTTGATGTCGGCCAGGATCATCGGCTGCGTGGAGGTGTAGTCCCAGTTGTCGCCCGGGGTCTCCTGGTAGTGCCACTTGTAGGTCCCGGTGTCCGGGTCCAGCGCCACGATGGAGGCCAGGTACAGGTTGTCGCCGCCGGCCGGGCTGCGCTTGCTGCGCGACCAGGGCGAACCGTTGCCGGTGCCGATGTACAGCAGGTTCAGGTCGGGGTCGAAGACCATGCTGTCCCACGGCGTGCCGCCGCCGCCGGACTCCCACCACTTGCCGGCCGGGTCCCAGGTCTTGGCGGCCTTGGCCATGGCCTCGTTCTCGAAGGGCTTGGACGGATCGCCCGGCACCGTGAACCAGCGCCACTTCTGGTCGCCGGTGGCCGCGTCGTAGGCAGTGACGTAGCCGCGCGCGCCGTACTCGGCGCCGCCATTGCCGATGATGACCTTGCCCTTGATCACGCGCGGAGCGCCGGTGATGGTGTACGAATGGGCGTGATCGGCGACGGTGTCCTTCTCCCACACCACGCTGCCGGTGGCCGCGTCCAGCGCGATCAGGCGCCCGTCGAACGCGCCCACGTAGACCTTGCCCTGGTAGAGCGCCACGCCGCGGTTGACCACGTCGCAGCAGCCCTTGTAGCCCTTGGAGCGGTCCACCTTGGGGTCGAAGGTCCACAGCCTCTTGCCGGTGCGCACGTCGATGGCGTGCACCACGCTCCACGCGGCGCTCACGTACATGATGCCGTCCACCACCAGCGGCGTGGCCTCCACCCCGCGCGTGGACTCGAGGTTGTACGACCAGGCCAGCCCCAGCCCCTTCACGTTGCCCGTGTTGATCTGGTCGAGCTTGGAAAAGCGCGTCTCGGCGTAGTCCAGGCCGTAGCTGGGCCAGTCGCCGGTCTTGGCGGCATTGGCGCGGATGAAGGCGCCGTCGACCTTGCCCGTCGCCGCCTTGATGTGCTCGGGCGTGCCCTTGCCCTGCTGGGCGGCAGCGCCCGCCGCGGCCACGCACAGCGCGGCGCCGAGCGCGAGGGCGCGGTGGATTTCTCTTCTCATCGTGCTGTCTCCTGCGTCGTTGTTGTCTACAGGAAGAATGGTCCGAGGCGGCACTTTCTTCACCCTCGGGATTTCCCTAGCGCGCAACTGTTCCATTGCGGAACAGATTTCGAGCCGCCCCACCAGAGGAGACGACGCATGTTCCTGCCCCCGCCACCCGGCCGCGGCGACGACCGTCCGCGCGAGCTGTTTCCGCGCACGCGCGCACAGCGCGTGGCGCTGGCGCGCCAGCAGTTCTTCGAGGAAGGCACGCGCCCTTCGGGCCTGGTGGACGAGGCGGTGCTGCAATCGTGGATGCGTTGCCGCCGCACGCACACCGACAGCCGGCGGTTGATCGCCTTCGATGCCGTCACGCCCAGCCGCCTGCACGCCACGCTGGGCCGCAGCCGCGAACTGCTGGAGGCCGCGCGCGGCGAGCTGCAGCACATGGAAAGCTCGCTGGCCGGCACCGATGCGCGCGTGCTGCTCACCGACGCGCAGGGCGTGATCGTGCATGCCACGCACCACCCCACCGCGGCAGGCCAGCCCGTGATGCGGCAGACGGCCCGCGTGGGCATCAACATTGCCGAACGCGTGGTGGGCACCACCGCGCCGGGCATCGTGGCCTGCACTGGCCAGGCCGCAACGGTGAACGGCGCCGAGCATTATTTCGACGTGCTGCGCGAGATGCACTGCGCTGCCGCACCCATTCGAGACGTGCACGGCCGCCTGGCCGCCATACTGGATGTGAGCGTGGAGGGCCGCCCTTTCAGCTTCGGCGCGGGCCAGCTGGTGGCGACCTTTGCAGCCACCATCGAGAACCGCCTGCTGGTGGCACAGTCGCAAGGCCGGCTACTGCTGCGCTTCCAGGCCAGCCCCGCACTGCTGGGCACGCC
>JAFECZ010000434.1 GCA_018241905.1 Pseudomonadota bacterium | reverse complement strand
TGGCCGCGGCCGTGAGGCCTGCGCCCGATTGCACGCGCACCGCATGACCCAGCGCTACGAGTTTCTTGGCCGTCTCGGGGGTCACGGCCACACGGGTTTCGCCTGCCGTCGTCTCGGCAGGCACGCCAATCAACATGAGAACCTCCTCCCAGGGTCTGATTTATTCGTCGAAGCTCAGGACCACCTTCATGGCCTGCGAGCGATCGGCGGCCAGCGCAAAGGCGCGGCCCGCATCGCGGTACGGCAAGGTGGCCGAGATCAGCGGCTTGACGTCCACCAGGCCCTTGTTGAGCAAGGCGACCGCCGTGGCGAATTCCTCGTGGAAACGGAAGGCGCCGCGCAGGTCGAATTCCTTGGCGACGATGGTGTTGATCGGCAGGTTCATGTTGCCGCCGCCCAGGCCCACCTGCACGATCACGCTGCGCGGACGCAGCACCGCAAAGGCACCCGTCAGCGCCCGCTCGTTGCCGCTGGCCTCGAACAGCACGTCGAAGAAACCCTTGTCGGCCTCGAAGCGCGCCAGCGCCTGCGGGTCGGCCGCCACGTTGATGGTTTCGTCCGCGCCCACCTTGAGGGCGCTGCGCAGCGGCGCGTCGGCCACGTCGGTGACCACGATGTGCGTGGCGCCGGCGTGCCGTGCCGCGATCACCAGCAAGGCGCCGATGGGGCCGGAGCCGGTGACCAGAACGTTCTTGCCCACCAGCGGCCCGGCGCGCCGCACCGCATGCAGGGCCACCGACAAGGGCTCGGCCAGCGCGCCTTCGGCGTCGCTCACGCTGTCGGCCAGCAGATGCGCCTGCTCGGCCTCCACCACGATCTCCTGGCGGAACGCGCCCTGCACATGCGGCATGCGCATGGCGCTGCCGTAGTAGCGCATGTCCAGGCAATGGTTCTGCAGGCCTTGCTGGCAATACTGGCAGCGCCCGCAGGGGCGGCTGGGGGTGATGGCCACGCGCTGGCCGGCCGTGAAGTTGCTCAGGCCGCTGCCCACCGCCTCGATCACGCCGGCCACCTCGTGCCCGAGGATCATCGGCTGCTGGATGCGAACGGTGCCGAAGCCCCCGTGCTGGTAGTAGTGCAGGTCGGAGCCGCAGATGCCGCCGCAGCGCACGCGCACCAGCAGCTGGTTGGGCTCGGTCTCGGGGGTGGGAACGTCCTCGACGCGAAGGTCGCCGGGGGCGTGGATGACGAGTGCTTTCATGGTTTCCCGGTTCTTGCTGCTGTTCAGAGCGTGGCGGTCACGCCGCCGTCGACATAGAGGATGTGGCCGTTGACGAAATTGGAGGCGTCGCTGGCCAGGAAGACGGCGGCGCCCACCAGGTCCTCCACGTCGCCCCAGCGGCGCGAAGGCGTGCGGCCCACCAGCCAGGCGCTGAACTCCTGGTTGTCCACCAGGGCCTGCGTGAGTTCGGTCTTGAAGTAGCCCGGGCCCAGGCCGTTGACCTGGATGCCGTGCTGCCCCCAGTCGATGGCCATGCCCTTGGTGAGCATCTTCACCGCGCCCTTGCTGGCGGTGTACGGGGCGATGTTGGGCCGCCCGAGTTCGCTCTGCACCGAGCAGATGTTGATGATCTTGCCGCGCTTGCGGCCGATCATGTGGCGCGCCACCGCCTGGCCCACGAAGAACACGCTGTCGACGTTGGTCTTCATGAGCGTGTGCCACTCGGCCTCGTCGAAATCTTCCAGCGGCGCGCGGCGCTGCATGCCGGCGTTGTTCACCAGGATGCCGATGGGGCCGACCTCACGTTCGATCTTCTCGATGGCCTGGGTGACGGCCGCCTTGTCGGTGACGTCGAAGGCCGCCACGTGCACCGTCGCCCCCTCGGCGCGCAGTGCCTCGGCGGCTTGCTGCAGCTTGCCTTCGCTGCGCGCGTTGAGCACGACCTGCGCGCCCGCCGCGGCCAGCCCGCGTGCCAGCGCCAGGCCGATGCCCGCGCTCGACCCCGTCACCAGCGCCACGCGCCCCGACAGGCTGAAACTCTCCAGAACTGCTTTCAATTCAGACTCCTTGCCTCAAGAAACTTTTGCCTTCGACGAGGCCAGCCAGGCCCCCACCGCGGCGACCTGTGCCTCGGTGGTCTGCAGCGCCGAAACGGCGCACACGCCCTCTTCCCCCACCGGGGATTCGAGCGTGGCGAACTGCGAGGTCACCAGGCTGATGGGAAAAAGATGGCCCGAGCGCGCCGCCACGCGCTGGGCGGCCGTCTGCACGTCGATCTCGATGTAGACGAAGCGCAGCTCGGGCACGAAGGCCCGCAGCTGGTCGCGGTAGCTGCGCTTGAGGGCCGAGCACGACAGCACCATCGAGCTGTCGGCGTCGGCCAGCAACTGGCCCAGCCGGTGCAGCCAGGGGCCGCGGTCGGTGTCGTCCAGCGCGATGCCGGCGCGCATCTTGTCCTGGCTGGCGGGAGGGTGGAAGTCGTCGCCTTCGAGCATCGGGCAGCCCAGCGCCTGCGCAATGCGCTGCGCCAGCACCGACTTGCCGCAACCCGCCACACCCATCACCACCAGCTTGGTCATTTCATGGTCCTTCAGTCCAGCGCGGCAACCGCGCGTGCCAATCGTCCTGCGCCCTCTTCCAGCGTCTCGATCGAGGTCGCGATGGACAGGCGGAAGTATGGCGACAGTCCATAGGCCGTGCCGGCCACCAGCGCGACACCTTCGCTTTCCAGCAGGTACATCACCACGTCCGTGTCGGTGGCCAGCTTGACGCCCTGGGGCGTGGTGCGCCCGATGAGGCCCGAGCAGTTCACGTAGACGTAGAACGCGGCTTCGGGCGTGCGGGCGCTCAGGCCGGGGATGGCGTTGATGGCCTGCACCATGCGGTCGCGCCGCTGCTTGTAGACGGCCACGCTTTGGGCAACGAAGCCCTGGTCGCCGTTGAGCGCGGCCACGGCCGCGGCCTGGCTCACCGAGCAGCAGTTGCCGGTGGATTGCGACAGCAGCGTGTCCAGCGCCTTGATGAATTCGCGCGGCCCCGCGATCCAGCCGATGCGCCAGCCGGTCATGGCGTAGGTCTTGGACACGCCGTTGACGGCCAGCGTGCGCTCGCGCAGCTGCGGCGCGGCGTTGAGCAGGTGCGGCGTGCGCTCGCCGTCGAAGCGGATGTGCTCGTAGATGTCGTCGGTCATCACCATCACCTGCGGATGGCGCTCGAGCACTTCGGCCAGGGCACGGTATTCGGCCTCGGTGTAGCTCGCGCCGGTCGGGTTGCTGGGCGAGTTGAGCAGCAGCCAGCGGGTGCGCTCGGTGATGGCCGCCTCCAGCTGCGCCGGCGTGAGCTTGAAATTGTTGGACTCGGGGCAGGCCACGGTGACCGGCGTGCCGTCGCAGGCGAGCACCATGTCGGGATACGAGACCCAGTACGGCGCCGGGATGATCACCTCGTCGCCCGCCTCGATGGTGATGGCCAGCGCGCTGTAGATGGCGCTCTTGGCCCCGCTGGTGGCGATGATCTCGTCCATGCCGTAGCTTAGTTGGTTCTCGCGCTGCAGCTTGGCGGCGATGGCCTGGCGCAGGTCCACGGTGCCGGCCATCAGGGTGTAGCGGGTCTGTCCCTTGTTCATCGCCTCGGCCGCGGCCTGGCGGATGTGGGCCGGGGTGTCGAAGTCCGGCTCGCCCACGACCAGGTTGACGATGGACTTTCCCTGGCGCCGCAGCTCGTTGGCCCGGTCGGCGGCGGAGGTGCTGGGCGAAGGCTTGATGCGGCGAAGGCGGGTGGCAAGTTGCGGTGTGAACATGGGTGTCCTTGGCTGGTGTGACTCGCCCGTAAAGGTAGGGCGCGGCGCCAAGAAAGGCCAAGACGCCTTTGCTCTGCCTTGATAGGCGTTTCTTATGGATGGACAATCGCGCCCATGAACCTGCGCCGGCTGAAGTATTTCGTGAAGATCGTCGACGTGGGCAGCCTCACGCAGGCGGCCGACCTGCTGCACATCGCGCAGCCCGCCCTCAGCCAGCAGTTGGCAACGCTCGAGGGCGAGGTCGGCCAGCAGCTTCTTCTGCGCGCCAAGAAGGGGGTCACGCCCACCGAGGCGGGCAAGGTTCTGTACCGCCATGCGCAGCTCATCCTGCGCCAATGCGACCAGGCGGTGGTGGACATGCAGGCGGCCAGCCGGGGCCTGTCGGGCTCGGTGTCGATCGGCCTGGCGCCCGGCACGCTGGCCGCCACGCTGGCCATGCCGCTGCTTCGCATACTGCGCGCAAGGCACCCGGGCATCGTGCCTTACCTCAACGAGAACTACGGCACCACGCTGTCCGAGCTGATCATGAGCGGGCGCATGGACCTGGGCGTGCTCTACGGCGGGCGCAATGCCGTGCACGGCCTGCTCTTCGTGCCGCTGCTGCGCGAGCCGCTGTACCTGGTGGGTCCGGGCACCATGCCGGCGCCGGCCGAAACGGTGGGCCTGGCCTCGCTGGTCAAGTACGAGCTGTACCTGCCGCGCAGCTACAACGTGGTGCGCCGCCTGGTGGACGAAGCCGTGGCCGCCGCGGGGCTGTCGATCCGCGTGGTGGCCGAGATCGAATCGGCCACCACGCTTGCCGCGGTCATCGGCGA
>JAFECZ010000433.1 GCA_018241905.1 Pseudomonadota bacterium | reverse complement strand
TTCACTTCGCTTCGCTGCGTGTAATTCGCCACCCCCCGAGGGGGAGACCCCACCTAAGGCCCGGCAAAGCCGGTTCCTTGGTGCGGGACTGAAATTTTGGCTCGCTTCGCCTTGCCTGGACTCTACATGGGGAGTTCAGATGTTTTCGGCGAGGCGGTCGGCCTGGGAGTGTTTGGGGGCGTCGGCGCGCAGGGCCTCCAGCAACTCGGTGGGTTCGGTTCCGGTGCGGATCAGGTCCATCTGCCAGTCGCCCATGAAGCCGTCGCGCACGCTGTGGGCGAGAAACTCGAGCATCGTGTCGTAGTAGCCGGCGGCGTTGAGCAGGCCCACGGGCTTGTCGTGGTAGCCGAGCTGGCGCC
This sequence comes from Pseudomonadota bacterium, assembly GCA_018241905.1. GTDB lineage: Bacteria > Pseudomonadota > Gammaproteobacteria > Burkholderiales > Burkholderiaceae_C > Variovorax. The sequence continues at coordinate 4,241 of JAFECZ010000433.1, read as the reverse complement.
AGGTCCAGATCTCGAACAGCTCCTCGAAGGTGCCAATGCCGCCGGGCAAGGCCACGAACGCGTCGGAACGTTGCGCCATCATGGCCTTGCGTTCATGCATGGTGTCGACCACGTGCAGCTCGTCGCACAAGGGGTTGGCCAATTCCTTGTCTACCAGGGCCTTGGGAATCACGCCGACGACACGGCCGCCGGCCTTGCGGGTGGACTCGGCCACCAGGCCCATCAGGCCAGTGCGGCCGCCGCCGTAGACGAGTTGGCCGCGCTGCTGGCCGATCCATTGGCCCACGGCCTGGGCCGCAGCGGCGAATTCGGGACGGGCGCCCGGACGGGAGCCGCAATAGACGCAGATGGAAAAAGGGTGGGATGCGGGGGAATTCATCCCCCCATCATGCCGTTTTCAAACGACGAATCGATGCCACAGGGCCGCAGCCCAGATGCCGCCCGCCACCAGCAGCGCGAGCAGCACGGCAGCGCTGCCCGTGTCCTTGGCCCGCTTGGACAGGTCGTGCCATTCGGGGCCGATGCGGTCGATGGCGGCTTCGACGGCCGTGTTGAGCAACTCCACGATCATCACGAGGATCACGCTGCCCGCCAGCGCAGCCGTTTCGAGCCAGTTGCGCCCGAGCCAGAAGGCCAGTGGGACGAGCACCATGGCCAGGATGGCCTCTTGCCGGAACGCTGCCTCGCCCCAGGCGGCGCGCAGGCCGTTGAGGGAAATGATGGCCGCATGCCAGACGCGGCTCAAGCCGCGCCGGCCCTGCTGGGTATTGGCCGCGGGCGCCGGCTCAGCCATGCCGTGCCGTGTCGGCCCGCACCAGCCGGGTGCCGGCCAGTGCGTCGTGCCAGAACTGTCCGAGGGGGTGGAAGCGCGACAGGACGGCCCAGACGGCCACCCATCCGAAAACGATGACGACGGTCTCCCCGGCGCCAAGCTTGACCAGGGAGAGCCCGGCCAGGGGCGGCAGGAACCACAGCCAGCTCAGCAGGTAGCGCAGCAGCGCACGCGGCTGGCTCAGGGGGCGGCCCTGCCGGTCGACCACGCGGATGCCCCAGGTCTTCATGGCGAGCGTTTGGCCTCGCGACCAGAACCAGGTGAAGTAGACACCCAGCACGAGGAACAGAAAGCCCTGGAGCAGGGGATGCCTGCTGCCGTCGACCCCGTTGCGCATTTGCGTGAGCGTGCTGAACAGCCAGCCCGCAATGAAGACCACGGCGAACAGCAGCATGCCCTCGTAGAGCCAGCAAGCCATGCGGCGCCAGAGGCCAGGGGCCGTCAGTGGAGCGGGCGCCGATGCCAGTGGCTGGTCAGGCGGCAGGTGGGTGGGCGCGGGGGACTCGGGGCGTGCCGAAGATGTCATCGATGCCAAGGCATTGCGCTTCATGGCGCCTCTGGTTGCCTGATCATCATTGGCCCGGATGGCGGGCTCGCCGGCGCGGCTGGGGCAGCCACCGCCGCGGGGGCCTGAGGCGCGGCCGCGGGCACCGCGGCAGAAACGGCTGGGGCAGCGGCGGGCGCGAGTGCAGCCGCGGGCACGGGTGCCGCTGGCGCGACGGGCGCCGGCGGCGGGCCCAACTGGATGCGCGGCGGGTACTGGCTGTTGATGGCCGTGCTGGGCACGGGTGCGAATTTCTGGGCCGGTACCGGGCGCACGGGGGCTGCCGCGCTGGGCGGGCGGCGTCCGGCCTGCTCGGCCAGCTTGCGCCGGTCTTCTTCGCTCAGTGCCTGGTAGGCCTCCCACTTGGCCTTGCGTTCGTCTTCCGGCGCCAGACGTTTCACCTCTGCGAAATTCAGGCGGGCCGACGTGCGCTCTTGGGCGCTCAAGGCGGCCCATTCGGTCATGCGGCTGTGCAGCACTTCCTGGTCATCGGGGGTCATCTTGTCGAAATTGTGCGACAGGGCGATCCACTTTCGCTTCTGGGCAGGATGCAGTGCATTCCAGTGCGCGGCCAGCGGGGCCAGCGACTGCTGCTGGGCGGGTGTGAGTTCGGTCCAGAGCGGACGCGTGCTGTTGGGGGCCTTGGTCACCGCCGGGGCCGCGGCGCCGGCCGGCTTGGCCGCGGGCTGCTCTGCCCTGGCGGGAGTGATTGCGCCGAGGCAAAGGGCCAGCAAGCTGGCCAGCATCGCCTTGCCGAGGTTCGATCCTGCAGCATGGCGGTGCGAAAGGGGCGTGCAAGGACGGTCAGCGCGCAAGGTCGGCGTCACTCTTGAGGAACTGTGCAAAACCGGGGTCGGTGTAGGCGGCGGTGGGGAGGTCGCCCGTGAGAATGGCAGCATCGACCTCTGCCACCTCCGTGGCGCGGTTGTCGTCCTGGAGCATGCTGATGGCGACCAGCCCGGCCGCCAGCGCCACCAGGGGCAGGGCGGAAGCGATGCGGGTCCACCAGCCGCTGCCGAGGGTCATGGCGCCATCGCGGCCGACCGAGGCAACCACCGGCGCCGTGCTTGCCTGCACCAACTTGCGGCGTGCCATGGCCTGCTCGCGCCCGGCGCGCAGGCGCTCTGCGATGTCGTGGGGCAGGTCCTGGCTGCCGGCCGACAGGCGCCCGGCAATGCGCGCGCCAAAGCGCGCTTCCAGGCCATCGGACCCGGCCGTGGAGATGGTTGTACGAATCGTGCTCACAGTTGGATTCCCTTGGCCTTGAGCGCGCGGCTCAGTGCGTGAACGGCGCGCGAACAATGCGTCTTGACGCTGCCCTCTGAACAGCCCATGGCGGCCGCCGTTTCGGCCACGTCGAGTTCTTCCCAGTAACGTAGCAGGAAGGCTTCGCGTTGACGGCCCGGCAGCGCGGCGATCTCAGTCTCGATCTCACGCAGGATCTGGGCCCGCCGGGTGGTGTCTTCGGCGCTCTCGGCTTCGCGGGTGTCGGCAATTGGAGACAGATTCTCGAGCAGGTCGAATTCGCCGTCCTCGTCCACGGCGTCGAAATCGCTCAGGTTGGTGAAGAGGGCGCGGCGGGTCTTCTGGCGCCGGAACCAGTCGAGCGTGCAGTTCGACAGGATGCGCTGGAAAAGCATCGGCAGCTCGTCGGCGGGCTTGTCGCCGTAGTGCTCGGCGAGCTTCATCATGCTGTCCTGCACGATGTCGAGCGCGGCTTCCTCGTCTCGTACGTGATATACCGAGCGCTTGAAAGCGCGTCGCTCGACACTCTTGAGGAAGTCGGAAAGTTCTTTTTCGGTGGCCAAGCGAGAGATGGGCGCGGGGCGCTTCGTGAGGTGTCTTGCTTTGTCTGGGCCCGCTCTGCGGCGGGCTTCGATGCAGCGGCGGATTATGCCCGGGCCCGCTTTCGCAGGCATGGCGGGGAATTACTGCTCTTGACAGTGTCATAATCGCGGCTGCAAGTCAAAAGGCAAACGGGTCATAGCCCGGCGAAAATCTGGTTCGCTCATGGCTATGGTCTTAAGTCTCGCTGCGGCCCCACAAGGGCTGGCAAAGAGGCACCCAAGGTTTTTCGTTCCCGAAAATCACAAAGGTTGGTCAACATGGAAATCTCCAAGGCGGAACTCTCTTCCGCAGCAGCCGCATCCTCCGGGATGGGCCATCAAGCCGAAGAACTCATGGGCGCCGAGGTGCTGGTCAAGGCACTTCAGGCTGAAGACGTCAAGTTCGTCTGGGGTTATCCCGGCGGCGCCGTCCTCTACATCTACGACGCCTTCTACAAGCAGGACACCATCCAGCACGTGCTGGTGCGCCACGAACAGGCCGCGGTGCACGCTGCGGACGGCTATGCGCGCGCCACCGGCGACGTCGGCGTGGCCCTGGTCACCTCCGGCCCCGGCCTCACCAATGCGGTGACCGGCATTGCCACGGCCTACATGGATTCGATTCCGATGGTGATCATCTCGGGCCAGGTCCCGACGCCCGCCATCGGCCTGGATGCGTTCCAGGAATGCGACACCGTCGGCATCACCCGCCCCATCGTCAAGCACAACTTCCTGGTCAAGGACGTCAAGGACCTGGCCGAGACCATGAAGAAGGCCTTCCACATCGCCCGCAGCGGCCGTCCCGGCCCGGTGGTGGTGGACGTGCCCAAGGACGTCTCCTTCAAGAAGGTGGCCTACACCGGCTACCCCGAGAAGGTGGAAATGCGCTCGTACAACCCGGTGCGCAAGGGCCACGGCGGGCAGATCCGCAAGGCCCTGCAGCTGCTGCTGACGGCCAAGCGCCCCTACATCTACAGCGGCGGCGGCGTGCTGCTGGGCAATGCCACCGAGGAGCTTCGCACCCTGGTCGACATGCTCG
>JAFECZ010000432.1 GCA_018241905.1 Pseudomonadota bacterium | reverse complement strand
CGCCGCTGGTAGGACCGGGCTTGTCCACCATCGCCCAGCCGACCGATGCCATCGGCCATGCGGCGGCGAGCTGCCTCATCGAACGGCTTCAAGGCTTCGAAGGGCCGCCGCGGCAGCAACTGCTGCCCGGGCAGCTGATCGTGCGCGGGTCATCGCAAGCCGGGCCCTAGCGCGGGTCATCGCAAGCCAGGCCCCAGTCCGCAAGGACATTACGGAATGCAACGAAAGCTCTCATTCGCGGAGGGCGGACGCATAATCTGCGCGCCTTTGACGCAAGAACAGGGGGAGCGCAATGGAAAAACTGCTGGCCGCGCGGGCTCGGTGGATGCGGGCCTACTTCGACGGCGACGTGGACACGCTCGACAAGCTGGAGGCGGATGACTTCAGTTCGACCTGCAGACTGGGCAACCAGAACAAGAAGGAGCAACTCGCGGGCATCGCCTCGGCGGTGCGCGAAGGGTGCTGGTTTGCCGACGGCAGCATGGGCCAAGACCTGCAGCGCCACGTGCACATGCTGGGCGACCTGGCGCTGGTGCACGGCGTCATCCGCACCGAGGCCTTCGGGCAGCTGCCGCCTTCGGTGGCTTCCACCGAGGTGTGGCAGCGTGCAGGTTCGGACTGGCAGGCGCTGCGACTTCACTTCAGCGACCTCAAGCAGCGCTGAAAAGCGCTCCGGGCCGCTTCGGCCCGCGCCATTGCTGCAGCCGCGGGGCCGCGCTCAGACGCCCAGCCAGGCGGTCAGCGATTTTTCGAGCTCTGCCGAAGGCGCGATGAAGGCGGTGTAGCCCGCGGCGGCCAGGGCCTTCTTGCCTGCGTCGGTGCTCGACAGCTCCAGCAGCGATTCGCGTACCTGGGCGGAGGTGCCCGCATCCAGCTTGCTGGACGCCAGCCACTGCTTGATGGGCACCGGGCGCGATTCGGCGCAGGTCTTGCCGCCGCTGCCCTTCCAGGCCTTGATCACGCCGGCCGACGCCGTGGCGCCGTAGGTGGTGAAGCCGTTCTGTACGTAGAAGGGCACGGCGTCCTGGTAGCGCGTGGTCGACAGCTTCACGCTGCCTTCGGCCAGGCCCTGCTCGCGCAGCATCGCGCGGGTGATGACGCTGGTGATCGAGTCCGGGTCGGGCGTGACCAGGCTCTTGCCGGCCACTTCCTTCCAGTTGGAGATGGGCTGCGCGTCCTTGCACAGGAAGGACACCTTGTAGTCGGTATAGCCGGACGTCCAGGCCACGCTCTTGTAGCGGCCCGACTTGGTGGCCTCGAAAGCCAGGTGCGCGGGGTGCAGGAACACCAGGTCCACCTGCTGGGCCTGCATGGCAGCGCGCGAGGCGTTGTAGGTGCTCAGCACCTTGATGGAGACCGGCTGCTTGAGCGACCTGGACAGCGCCTCGGCAATGGGGGTGAAGCGGGCTTCGATCTCGGGGTCCGTGGCGCGGTAGGTCACGCCTTCGGTCACGCCGATCACCAGGCCCTGCGCCGAGGTGGCGGCACTGGCCAGCAAAAGAGCCGCCAGCAGCGGCAGGCGCACTGCGGCTCGGGCCGGCGCCTTGGAATTACGGGGCGTGAGCGAGCGGCTCGCACACGCTTGACTGTCTTGCATCTTGTCTCCGGATCTCTCGTTCTGTGGGGAAATCTGCCCAGGCGGGGCGGCGCGCCGCCTGTGTCAAAAGTCTAAAAGAGGGCCTTGCGTTCAGCGAGTCAGGGGAAAGGCCTCATCTCGTCCTGCCGGGTGGAAGTTCGGGCGCTTGCTCCTTCAGGACAGCTTGCCGCCGCCCATGTCCATGAAGTCGGTCGGCGGGAAGCCGGCGGCCGATCCGGCGGCGGAGGCGGGCTTGCCGTACTCCATGAAGTCGGTGGGCGCAAAGCCCAGGTCGCGGCGCTGCTGCACATGGGCCGCGTGGCGGCTCCTGGCCTGCTCGCGCAGGCGTGCCAGGTCGGCGCGCACTTCTTCCAGGGTGCGCATGGCCTGGCTGCTGGCATTGGCGCTCGTGGCGGTCGAGTCGGGCCCGGCCATCATGGGCTCCACCGTGATCGGCACCAGACCGGTCGGAACCGTAGGCCGGGCCACCTGCGCCCGAGCCGACGCCTGGATGTCCGAGCGGGGGCGGGCGCTTTGCCCGGGATGCGCATTGCCCGCAAGCGCCGGTTTCGCACGGGGCGGGAAGACCGGCTGGTTCAGGATTCGGATGATCGTGCCGAACAGTTGCGAGGCGTCCATGGCGTGAGTGACCCAAAGTTTTACCAAATGTAAATAAGAGCTGGGTAAAGCGCGCGGGCCGTGGCCGGCGTCAATCCCTCGACCTGTCAACAATTGCACGAAACGCCGTGGCAGGCGTCGGGGTTTGCGGCGGAGGCGATACTTCGGACTTATGCAGATAGAAGAAAAGCCGCCCTTCAACACGCCTTTCGAATGGATTGGCGGCGAGCCTAAGGTGCAGGCCCTGGTCGACCGTTTCTACGACCTGATGGAGTTGGAGCCGGCCTACGCGCGCCTGCGGGCGGTGCACGGCCCTTCGCTGGACAATGCCCGCCAGCGCCTGTTCTGGTTCCTGTGCGGCTGGCTGGGCGGGCCGCAGCACTACACCGACCGCTTCGGCCATCCGATGCTGCGTGCGCGCCATCTGCCGCAGAGCATCGGCGGCCACACCATCGGCATCAAGGAGCGCGACGAATGGCTGGCCTGCATGGACCAGGCCATGGGCGACACCGGCGTGCCCGAAGGATTGCGCGAACGCCTTCGCACCAGCTTCTTCCAGACCGCCGACTGGATGCGCAACCGCTAAGACCCACCACAAGAACCACAACTGGACTCTTCAATTCCAATGAATCCCATCGTCATCATCGGCGGCGGCCACGCCGCAGCCCAACTGTGCGCCGGCCTGGCCGAGGCGGGGCAGGGCAGCCGCGTCCATCTCGTGTGCGAGGAAAGCTGCGAGCCCTACCACCGGCCCCCGCTGTCCAAGACCTTCCTCAAGAGCGCCGACCAGGCCACGCAGCCGCACCGGCCGGCCCAATGGTTCCAGGACTCGGGCATCCACATGCACCTGGGCGACCCGGCGGTGGCCATCGACCGCGCTGCGCGCACCGTCACGCTGCGTTCGGGCGCGGTGCTGCCCTTCGAGCGGCTGGTGCTGGCCACCGGCAGCCGGGCGCGCCGGCTGGCCGCGCTGGGCGATGCCGCGCTGGACAACGTCATCACGCTGCGCGCGGCCGACGAGGCGCTTCGCTTGCGCGACCGGCTGGCGCAGGCGCAGCAGGTCACGGTGCTGGGCGGCGGCTTCATCGGCCTGGAAGTGGCCTGCACCGCGCTGGCGCTGGGCAAGAAGGTGCGGGTGATCGAGGTCGCGCCGCGCCTCCTGGGCCGCGCGGTGTCGCCGGCCCTGTCGGAGCATGTGCTGCAGACGCATCGCGCGGCCGGCATGGAGATCGTGCTGGGTGCTGGCGTGGGCGGCTTCCAGGTCGAGGGCGGGCGCCTTGCTTCGCTGGAAGTCAACGGCCAGAGCCAGGCCGTCGACCTGCTGGTGCTGGGCATCGGAGCGGTGCCCGAGACGGCGCTGGCGCAGGCCGCGGGCATCGAGTGCGCCGACGGCGTGGTGGTGGATGCGCACATGCAGACCAGCGACCCGTCCGTGCTCGCAGTGGGCGACTGCACCCGCTTTCCCGACCGCCGGGGCGGCCGCGCGCTGCGACTGGAGTCGGTGCAGAACGCCAACGACCAGGCGCGCACCGCCGTGGCCACGCTCACCGGCGCCCCGCGCGCCTACGACGCATTGCCGTGGTTCTGGTCGGACCAGGGCAGCCTGCGCCTGCAGATGGCCGGGCTGGTGCCGGCCGAAGGCACCCCGGGCTTCGTCACGGTGCGCCGGCCGGGGCCCAACGACACGGCGTTCACGCTGCTGCACTACGTCGACGGGCAACTGGTCTGCGCCGAATCGGTGAACGCGCCGGTCGACCACATGATGACCCGCAAGCTGCTCGAGGCAGGCAAGAGCCCGGCGCCCGAGCAGGCGGCGGATGCGGCGGTACCGCTGAAGAGCTTGCTGGGCTGAGCCGGGGCTGGCTCAGCGCGCCCCAGGCGCCAGCAACACGAGCATCGCGCCGGCGCCGCCTTCGGCGGGCTTGGCCTGCACGAAGGCCAGCACCTCGCTTTTCTGGATCAGCCAGCGCTGCGCCTTCAGCTTGAGCACCGGCTGGCGCCCGGGCGAGCCCAACCCCTTGCCGTGCACCACGCGCACGCAGCGCACGCCCTGCTTGCTGGCACTTCGGATGAACTGCGACAGCGCCTCGCGCGCCTCGTCGCTGCGCATGCCGTGCAGGTCGATCTCGCGCTGGATCGACCACTCGCCCGCGCGCAGCTTGCGCGTCACGTCGGTGCCGATGCCGGGGCGCCGAAAGCTCATGGCGTCGTCGGCGTCCAGCAAGGTGGTGACGTCGAACTCGTCGGACATGGCTTCGCGCAGCACGCGCTGCTCGTCCAGCTGATGCTGCATGGGAATGGGGGCCGGCGGCTCGGGCGTGAGCGGTACCGCGTGCTTCTGGTCGCCGCGCAAGGGGCGGGTCGCGCCGACCGCGCGTGCAAACAGGTTCTGCTCGGCGTGGCGCTTCTTGTGTGCCGCG
>JAFECZ010000431.1 GCA_018241905.1 Pseudomonadota bacterium | reverse complement strand
CTTCGATCTCCTCGCGCGTGAGCGAGCGGGGCTCCTCGCCGAAGAACTCCGCGTCCCACTCGGCCAGCCACCAGGGGTTGTGATAGGCCTCGCGCCCGACCATCACGCCGTCGAGCAGGCGCAGTTGCTGGTGCACGCCTTGCGTCTCGGAAAAGCCGCCGTTGATGGAGATGGTGAGATTCGGAAACTCGTGCTTGAGCCGGTGCACCATCTCGTAGCGAAGCGGCGGAATCTCGCGGTTCTCCTTGGGCGACAGTCCCTTGAGCCAGGCATTGCGCGCATGCACGACGAAGGTCTTGCAGCCGGCTTCGCTCACCTGGCCGATGAAGTCGCGCACGAACTCGTAGCGCTCGATCTTGTCGATGCCGATGCGGTGCTTGACCGTGACCGGCAGGCGCGTTGCGTCGACCATCGCCTTCACGCAGTCGGCCACGAGCTGCGGCTCGTTCATCAGGCAGGCACCGAAGGCGCCGCGCTGCACCCGTTCGCTGGGGCAGCCGCAATTGAGATTGACCTCGTCGTAGCCCCATTCCTCGGCCAGGCGCGCGCACCTGGCCAGGTCGTCGGGCTCGCTGCCGCCCAGCTGCAGCGCCACGGGGTGCTCTTCCTCGTTGAAGCGCAGGTGGCGCGGCACGTCGCCATGCAGCAGCGCGCCGGTGGTCACCATCTCGGTGTAGAGCAGCGTGCGGCGGCTAAGCAGCCGGTGCAGGTAGCGGCAGTGCCTGTCGGTCCAATCCATCATTGGAGCGACGCTGACGCGGCTGGCGTCGAATTCGATACGGGGTTCGGGGGTCTGGATGTCTGTCACGTGAGGGGTGCGGCCAAGGCGCACCCTCGATTTTCGCCGACATCGCGCCGGCCGGCGCCGGGCCGGCCTTTGCTGCTCAGAGCTGGCTGAACGAAGTGCGCAAACCCAGGTAGTCCGTCGGCCCGTTGCTTTCCGGCGGATTGCCGTTGGCCGACAGCCAGGCGGAGATGCTGGGCAGCCGCTTGCTGAAATAGGACTGCAGTTCGCGCCAGTCGCCGTTGGGCTGGTGCGCCGCCGAGACCTCCAGCGCCTCGATGCCCATGGCGCGCAGGCTGCTCACCATGGCCAGCGCCCTGCCCTCGAGCATGTGTACCGGCACGTTGCGCCCCTGGGACAGGATCTCGTCCAGGATGCGCCGGTTGACCACGAAATCCGGCCAGGAGCGCTTGCCGCTCGCGTCGTTGAGTTTGCGAAACGCCCAGTGCAGGTTGGTGGCGAAGACCACCGCCACCCGCGTGGCCTGCAGCACATGCTGCTGCGACTGCCGCGCCTGCAGGCACACCGACCACCAGATGGCGGCGACGACACCCGCCGTCTGCACCCAGGCCGCCCAGCCCGCCGCATTCATCGGATAGGCCAGCCAGGCACCGGCCACCAATGCCAGCACGAGGACTCCAGCCGAGACCACCAGCTTGTTTTGCATGTTGTTTTCCTTTTTTCCTGCCTAGATCGGCTTGCCGACTTCAGTTCCGCGGACCATCCTTGCCGAACATCTTGCGAAGGGCCGCCACGCCTGCCACCAGGGCATCGGAGTAGCTGCCATAGGGCGTGCTGGCGGCCTCCAGCGCCACGTAGGGCATGAAGTCCTCCATCTGATGGTCCGAGCCCTCCATCAGCACCCAATAGAACTCCCCTACCTCCAGTTCGTGGACGGTCAAGGCGATGTTGCGCAAGGTCCCCATGAAGAAAAAACTATTCCATTTCAGACAGGGGAATCGTAGGAAGCACCCGGCCCAGCGCCTAGACGACTATTTCACGAATAAACACAAATGTGGCATTTAGTATCAGTTTCTCACATGCGGCGCGTCTGGAAAAGGCGTACAGCTCCACCTGTGTGACAAGTCGGCAAAGGGCAAGGAGAGAACCCATGAAGAAATTCACCTTGGACCATCACATGACCTCGCTGATCGGCGGCGGCTTCTACCCGACCGGCCATTCGATGATCATGTTTCCCAGCCTTGACGACGCGAACCGCATCGGCCACCAGTTGATCGAGGACGGCGTGATCAGCGGCGACGAGATCTACCTGGTCACGTCCGAGGACATCCTCGAGCAGATCGCCCCCACCACCAAGGGCTCGGACTACCCCCTGCCCTCCGCCGGCACCGAAGCCGCCACCGTACGCACCTACATCCGGCTCGCCCGCGAAGGGCACGCCGGCCTGCTGGTGAAGACGCGCGACGAAACGGTGGCCGAGAAGGTGATGGTGGTGGTGCGCCAGGCGCCCTTTTCCATTGCCGAGCGCTACCGCCGGCTGGTCATCGAAGACCTGTAGACCCTAGTGTGCGGCCGCCGGCGCAGGCGCCGGGCCGGCCCGCTCGAGCACGTCCCGCGCCATGGCGTGGGCCAGTTCCTGCTCGCCCAGGAAGACGGTGGCCGAGGCCTCCTGGCTCAGTAGCTGCGCCTGGGCCTCGTCGTGGCTGCGCACCACCACCTGGATCGACGGGTTCAGCGCCCGCGCGGTTTCGATCATCTGGCGCACGTTGATGGCGGCCGGCGTCGCAATGGCCAGCACCCGCGCCCGCGCGATGTGCGCCTGCACCAGCACGGCCGGGTCGGCGGCATCGCCCCAGACGGCGGCCACGCCCTGGCCCCGCAGCTTCTCGACCAGCTCGCGGTTCTGCTCGGCCACCACGAAAGGCACGTCGCCGGCGCCGAGCATGGCGGCAATGCGCCGCCCCACCCGGCCATAGCCCACCAGCACGACCTGGCGCGACAGGTAGCGCGCGTCGGTGGTCATGGGCAGTTCGGCCATGGGGTCGACCCGCGACTCGAAGGCCCGGGCCAGCGCCGAATGCTTGTGCAGCCAGCGCTGCACCGGCGAGATCAGGGCGAACCACAGCGGGTTGGTCGCGATGGAGATCAGCGCCCCGGCCAGGATGAGATTGCGACCTTCCATGGGCAGCAGGCCGAGCGCAACGCCAAGGCCCGCCAGGATGAAGGAGAACTCGCCGATCTGCGCCAGGCTGGCGCAGATGGTGAGCGCCGTGCCCAGCGGGTAGCGAAACAGCAGCACGATGGACAGCGCCGCCAGCGACTTGCCCACCACGATCACCAGCACCACGGCCAGCACCTGCAGCGGCCGCTCGATGATGACCATGGGGTCGAACAGCATGCCCACGGACACGAAGAACAGCACGGCGAACGCGTCGCGCAGCGGCAGCGATTCCTGCGCTGCGCGGTGGCTGAACTCCGACTCGCGCAGCACCATGCCGGCGAAGAAAGCGCCCAGCGCAAACGAAACGCCGAACAGCGCCGCAGACGCAAACGCGATGCTGACGGCCGCCGCAATGACGCACAGCGTGAACAGCTCGCGCGAGCCGGTGCGCGTGACCTGCCACAGCAGCCACGGCAGCACCCGCCGCCCCACCACCAGCATCACCGCGACGAAGCCGCCCACCTGCAGCAGCGTGAGGCCCAGCGTCTGCCACACGCCTTGCCCGCTGGAAGCGCCGACGCGCCCCATGGCCTCGGCAAAGGCCGGCAGCAGCACCAGCACGAGCACCATGGCCAGGTCCTCCACCACCAGCCAGCCCACTGCGATGCGGCCGACGTAGGTGTCGAGCAGGCCCAGGCTCTCCAGCGCGCGCAGCAGCACCACCGTGCTGGCCACCGACAGCGCCAGCCCGAACACCAGCGCTGCGCCCAGGTCCCAGTCCCACCAGTGCGCAAGGCTGCCGCCCAGCAGCGTGGCCACGGTCATCTGCACCAGCGCGCCGGGCACGGCAATCTTGCGCACGGCCAGCAGGTCGTCCATGGAAAAGTGCAGCCCCACGCCGAACATGAGCAGCATCACGCCGATCTCGGCCAGCTGCGAAGCGATGTCGGCGTCGGCCACGAAGCCGGGCGTGAAGGGACCGATGATGACCCCGGCCAGCAGGTAGCCGACCAGCGCGGGCAGGCGGGCCCGCACGGCCACGAAGCCCAGGATGAGCGCGAGCCCGAGGCCCGCGGCAATGGTGTTGATGAGGGAAGCGGCGTGCGGCATGGCGCCTATGTTGCACGCAAGAAGAACGCCCGCCGCCGCAAGCCCTTCAATTTCCTCTGTCTTCAGCCGGCCATGCGGCTGTCCTTGGAATTCACCAGCTCTTCGGGCTCCTGCGACTCGACCCAGCTTTCGTTGTTCAGGCCGGCCTTGAGCCGCTTCTCGTCCAGCGCGCCGGTCCACTTGGCCACGACGATGGTCGCCACGCCGTTGCCCACCAGGTTGGTGAGCGCACGGGCCTCGGACATGAAGCGGTCGATGCCCAGGATGAGCGCCAGCCCCGCCACCGGCACGTGCCCTACCGCCGACAGCGTGGCCGCCAGCACGATGAAGCCGCTGCCCGTGACACCCGCCGCGCCCTTGGAGGTGAGCAGCAGCACCGCCAGCAGCGTGAACTCCTGGATCAGCGTCATGGGCGTGTTGGTGGCCTGGGCGATGAACACGGCAGCCATCGTGAGGTAGATGGAGGTACCGTCGAGGTTGAAGGAGTAGCCGGTGGGAATGACCAGGCCCACGCAGGTCTTGTCGGCGCCGAGGTTCTCCATCTTCTCCATCATGCGCGGCAGCACCGACTCGGAAGACGAGGTGCCCAGCACGATGAGCAG
>JAFECZ010000430.1 GCA_018241905.1 Pseudomonadota bacterium | reverse complement strand
AGCGCTGGGGCGACGTGGCCAGCGTCTCGCGCGTGAGCGGCGGCTTCGATGCCTGGAGCGGCAACCGCTGGGCCGGCCGCACCGGCATTGCCTACAACTCGCGCACCGGCGCCGTGGCGGCCGGGCAGCGCGGCGTGGTCAACAACGTCTACACCGGCAACTATGCGGCGGGTGCGCGCGGCGTGGCGCGCGGCCCCGGCGGCGTGATTGCGGGCGGCGCGCACGGCACCGCAGGCAACATCTACAGCGGCGACAGCGTCCACGCCAACCGCGGCTTCGTCTACAACCCGGCCACCGGCCAGGGCACCACCTTTGCCGGCGCCTCCGGCGACAAGGGCGCGGTAGCGCGCGTGGGCAACGACGTGTATGCCGGCCACGACGGCAATGTCTACCGCAACACCGGCGAGGGCTGGCAAAAGCACGGCCCCGACGGATGGCAGCCCGTGAATGCCGGCGGCGCCGCTTCCGCTGCCGGCGCGCAGCCCGAACTTCAGCAGCAGCTCGACCAGGCCCGCGAGGCGCGCCTGCAAGGCACGCAGCGCAACGAGCAACTGCAGCGATCCAACTTCCAGATGAACCACGACTTTGGCGGCGGCGGTGGCGCACGCGCGGGCGGCGGCGGCTTTGCCGGCGGGGGCTTTCATGGCGGAGGTTTCCGTGGCGGCGGCGGGTTCCGCGGCCGGCGATGACGTTTTGTCGACACACCATGTCCCACACGGCTGCTACGATGCCTTCGCTAAAACAACCAGTACGGAGTTCGAGGATGAAGATTTCTTTCAAGCAGTCGCTGGTCGCCCTGTCGGCCGTCATGGCCCTGGGCACCATCGCCCTGCAGCCGGCGCATGCACAAGACAACAAGGCGCAGGCTGTCAAGGTGGCCGATGCCAAGGGCGGCGGGATGGTGGTGTCGGTGGTGGGCGAGATCACGGCCGTCGACGTGGCCAATCGCATCGTGTCCATCAAGGGTCCGAAGGGGAACGTCTCCGACATGGTGGTTGACGAGCGCGTGCGCAACCTCGACAAGGTCAAGGTCGGCGACCAAGTCAAGCTGACCTACCGCGTGGGCGTGGCGCTGGCGCTGCTCAAGGGCGGCGACGGCATCCGCGAGAAGGTCGAGTCCGAAGGCGCAGCCCGCGCTGCCGAAGGCGCCAAGCCGGGCGGCGTGGTCGTCAAGACCACCACCGTGGTGGCCAACGTCGAGGCGGTCAACCACAAGCGCAAGATCGTCACGCTCAAGGGCCCCGAGGGCAAGGTGGCGGACGTCCAGGTGCAGGACCCGGAAGTGCTCAAGCAAGTGAAGGTGGGCGACCAGGTGGCCGCGAAGGTTACCGAGTCGGTGGCCGTGCGCGTCACGCCGGCCAAGGCCAAGACCCAGTAACAGCCCCGCCCGAAACGACAACGGCCGCTGCGCGCATGGCGCAGCGGCCGTTTTCTTTTTCTGGTTGCCGGGCCGGCTAGCCGTGTGCGGAGGCTTCGGTGAGCGACTGCGCCGCCACCACCGCCTCGGTCCGGTTGCGCACGTTGAGCGCGCGGAAGATGGCCGCCAGGTGGATCTTCACCGTGCCTTCGCTGATGCCCAGGCTGCGCCCGATGAGCTTGTTGGGCTTGCCTTGCGACAGCAACTGCAGCACCTCGACCTGCCGCTCGGTGAGCACGCTGCGCAGGCTCTCCAGCGTTGCGGCGCCGCCCACGGGCCGCACCAAACTCGCGGCGGGCTGCCCCGCCTCGCCCGAACTGCCCGCCACCACGCCCGGCGGAACCGCCGACAGCATCATGGGCGGCACGTACACGCCGCCGGCCAGTACCAGGCGCACCGCCGAGAGCATCACGTCGGGCGAGTACGCCTTGGGGATGAAACCCAGCGCCCCGCGCTCCAGCGCGCCGCGCATCAGGGCCGGATCCTCGTAGCCCGACAGCACGATCACCGGCACGCTGGGGTGGCGTCGGCGCAGCTCGTCAATATGCGAGTAGCCGTCGGCACCCGGCATGTTGAGGTCGACAACGGCGAGATCCACGTCGTCGGAAACAGTGCGCATCAACTCGTCCACGCTCATTGCCACGCAGAACTCGATGCCCTCTTCGATCTCCGACAACTTGGTCTTGACCGCCTCGGTGACGAGCCGATGGTCGTCGGCGATCAGTATTTTCATGATGTTCCTCGGGGTCCGAAAAGCTTGACACACGCCCCGTCCGGGGCCTGTAGAACGATAGCTTCGATTGTTAACCACAGCAAGGCGCTTCGCTCGTCGAACGACATAGCTCCCACGCGATATGGCGCCGGCTGATGCCCAAAGCCAACATTGCCGCCACCAACATCATCAACGCGGTGGGGACGATGAGCGTCTGCCAGAGTTGCCGGCGCAAAGCCACTGCCATCGCGGCCCGAGCGGCGAGCCGACATGCCTCGCCTGCTTGACTGTTTCTCCCCCTTGATCGCCCTGGGCCTGAAGGCGGACACCGCGACCGGGCCCACGTCGGCGTTGCGCCAGCAGGTACTGGGCCTGCTGATCGATGCCCGCATCCGCGCCGGCGACGCGGGCTATGCCCCCGGCACCGTGGAGTCGGCCGTGTTCGCCATGGTCGCCTGGATCGACGAGGTGCTGACGCGGCGCAGCGCCGCGGGCGAAGAAGCCTACGAGCCGCTGCAGCTGCAGCTGTTCAATTCGCGCAATGCGCACACCGAGTTCTTCCACCACCTGTCGGCCCTGCAGCCGCAGGACGACGAGCTGCGCGAGGTGTACTGGAATGCGATGGCGCTGGGCTTTGCCGGCCAGTACTACTTCGAGACCGACGACACCGGAGAGCTGGGCAAGCTCAAGGCGCTGCACGGCCGCCAGCTGGCCAACCCGCCGCTGGACCTGCCCGAACTGGCACACGAACGCATCACCCCGCAGCCCTACGCCGCACCCGACCCGCCCCTGCCCGGCAACCCGCTGGCGCGCGAGCGCGCGGTGCTGTGGGGCGGCGGCGTGCTGGCGCTGCTGCTGCCGGTGCTCGTGCTGGCATGGCTGAGCCTGATGGGCCCGCGCGAGACGCCTGCGCCGCTGGCCCAGCACATCGACCAGCAGCTGCAGCGCTATGCCTGCTCGGACCTGAGCTCGCAGGTCGGCCCCGATGGGCGGGTCACGGTGCAGGGCTTCGTCTCCAAGCCCGAAGACATGGAGGCCGTGCGGCGCGAAGTCGGCGCCATGCCCGGCGTGCGCGCGCCGCAGTTCCGGCTGGGCCTGCGCATCTGGCCGCACTGCGAGGTCTACGCCATCCTCAAGCCCTACCAGGCGCGCAACCGTGACAAGAACTACGGCCTGCGCATTCGCGCACCCACCGCCGTCGAGGGCCGCCTGCGCGAGGGCGACACCGTGGTGCTGCGCCTGACGCAGGCCAGCTTCGACGCCAACCTCTGGGTCGACTACTACACGGCCGACGGCTCGGTGCTGCACTTCCAGGCGGGCCGCGGGCAGCTGCGCGTGCCGGCCGACGCGCAGATCGAGCTGGGCCGCGACATCCCGGCGAGCTGGCTGGTGAGCCCGCCCTTCGGTACGGTGATGGTGGCTGCCATCGCTTCCCCCGCGCCATTTTCCGAGACGGCCGACCGGCCACCGTTCGAGCTGGCCTCTGCCTATCTGCTGCGCCTGCGCGAGATGCTGGCCGCCAATCGCGGCGCCGACCGGCTGGTGGCCGACATCCTGTTTCTCGAAACCGTCGAGCGGTGAAGCGGCATGACTGACGCGCAGACCCAGCTCGTATGGCAAGTGGCCGCCGCCAGCCTGCTGGCGCTGGTGCTGCTGTGGTGGCTGGCGCGCGGCGCAAGGCGCTGGGCACGCCAGCGCAGCCTGCGCCAGGCGCTGGCCCGCAGCGGCAACCTCACCCATCCGGCACTGGACCAGGCCTTTGCCCAGGCGCGCCAGGCCCTGCAGCCGGGCACGGCGCGCCTGCGCCCGCAAGCGCTCTACGACAGGCCGTGGATGCTGTTCCTGGGCGATGGCCACAGCCGCGTGCCCGAACTGCTGGCGGCCGCAGGCACGGGCGCCACGGCATACGGCAGCGAAGGCGCGCAAAGCTTCTGGCGCTGGTGGCTCATGCCCCGGATGGTGGCCATCGAGACCGATCCGCGCCTGGTGGAGCCTGGCCTTGCCGATACCCCGGCCGGCCGCGAGCTGTCGTGCGCCTGGTACCAGGCCTTGCTGCTTCTCGCCGAGCGGCGGGGCGCACAGCCGCTGGACGCGGTGGCACTGTGCGTGGATGCGCAAAGCCTCATGGCCGGGCCGCAAGCCGCCGCCGATCTGGCCACGCGCCTGCGCCGGCGCGCCGACGAAGCCTCGCAGCACCTGCGCATTCGCCTGTCGACACAGATCCTGGTCACCGGACTGGACCGGCTGCCCGGTTATGCCGCCGTGTGCCGGGCGCTGCCGCCGGACGTGCTCGCGCAGGCCGTGGGTTTTCGGGTACCGGCGGGCACGCTGGTGATCGTGGACGACGTGCTGGCCGAACTGGCGCAGCGCCTGCAGGCCCTGCGCATGGCGCTGGTGCGCCAGCAGCCCGACGCGCAGGGCCGTCTGGCGGTGCACGAGTTCTTCACCCAGTGGATGGCGCTGCGCTCGGGGCTTGCCGCCTTTCTCAAGCAG
>JAFECZ010000042.1 GCA_018241905.1 Pseudomonadota bacterium | reverse complement strand
CTTCATGGGAGCGGTCCTGGCCGTCTTCGCGCACCGGACACTCGGGGCAGCGGGTGCCAATCAGGTCTTGCGAGGAATGCTCTCGGGTCTGTACAGCTTCGCCACGTTTTTCTTCGTTCTCAGTTGGGCTCTTCCACGAGCAAACCTCATCGTCGCTTATGGATGCGCAGTCATTGCGGGCTTGGCGGTCCAGGGCATCGCCTATCGGCGACTTAGGCCAGCGTAGTCCGCTTTCCGTCCGGCAAGCAACAATTCGCAAGGCCGCTTGTGGCCGTCAGCACCCCAACAGTATTGCTTCGAGCTTCGACATATCGATTGGCTTCACGAAATAGTGGTCGACGAGCCGAAAGGTCGACTGCACCTTTTTGTCGTCCGCGGCCACCCCGGTGATAGCAATCAAGACGACGTCGTCACCGAACTTTGCGCGCATTGCACTTGCCAGGGCAAGTCCATCCATCTCTTCCATTGCGATGTCCAAGAGGACGCAGTCGGGCTTGACGCGCTGGGCGTCCTCCCAAGCGGAGACGCCGTCATAGTAGGCCATGACGTGATGTCCCATGGTGCCGAGCACTGCTGCCAGAGCGTCGGCGCTCTCGGCATCGTCGTCCACGACATAGATGTGAAAGCCCTTCGACTCCATGTTCCCTCCGGACCGAACGGCGGTTTTTGGCGCTCCGCTTACGCCACCAGTTGCCTCCGGCGTCCGCCGTCGTAGGTGTTCTTGAACGGAGTATGAACGCAAGGCCCCGGCACCCTATGGCCGACTGACCTCGGATTGTGCAGTCCGCCTTGCCAATGCACAATCTTCCGCCGCGCCAAGTCGCGCAATCCGTCCGCAACCTTGTTGTTCGGGCAGGACGTCCACCAGGAACGAAGGGGGTTCTGCATGCCAGATTTCGCCAAGGAACTGCAAGACCTGAAAGAAGGGGACGTGCACATGGAGCGCGCGACGGCGGCGCTCCTGACCCAATATCTCGTCGTGCGCAGATTGCGCGCGCAAGACCATGACACGACGGATGCCCGGGAACTGCTCGATACGATGCGCGCCGGTGTCGCCGTGCTAGAGCGACATCGGTGCCAAGTCATACGCAGTCTCTCTGAAATGGAACAAGAAGGGGGCGGCTTGGCAGCGACTGCCCCTTCCGCCAAGTCCACAGGCGCGATGGAGTTGCAGCGTAGCCCCCAGCAGGAGCGTCGGCGAGAGCTGCTCGAGCAATATCACGAAGCCGCACGGCAGAACATGGCTGTTCAATGGCGCATGCTGGACCCTTACGCACTAGAGCAACCGCTGTCTCCCGCTGCTCACGAAGAACTATTGGCGTCGCGACGTCGGGAAACAGAGGCACTGGCCCGCTATCTAGAGTACGTGGCGCAATGTGCTGCGAAGTGTGCTTGGCAGGCGCAATCGCCGGTCGACGCAGACGCGAAACGAGTGAAGTCTCAGGACGCACAGCTGCTGGAAGCTGACAGACCGCCCTCTTCGGCGGGTCCAGACGCTTCTACTCGCATTCCAGCGTCCGCTTTGCGGCCTCCTTCGGATACGGCTGCTTCTGGCCGGATTCCGCCGGAACTGCCGAAGGCCCTCTGGCCGACTGAACCTTAACTCGGATTCAAGCAGGTATGCCTCCGCTACGGCGGGCCGAAGGTTGTGCCACCGAGGAGAGCGCTCAGGGACACTTTTGCGTTGTTTCATGAACGATGAATATTGTCAAAGCCGATGAAAAAACGACAAACATTCTGGCCCCGGGGCGGGGGCGCTGGAGCAGGCACATCAATCAGCGGCGTGTCCGCGCTAGGCGTGGTCCACGGCCATGCGATTCGTGCATTGCCGTCGAGCGGCCGGTTCTGGCCCGGTTACTGCCGTCCTGAATGAACCTAAGCCTTAGCCAATGCGTTACCGACCGCCGATGCTCCGAACCAATCCTTTGTCGCCAACGCCTGGCTGACGCCCGACATGACAAGGCGTCTTCCTTCGCGCACGGCCTGCGAATGCATCCGGGCCGGGTTCTCGCAAAGGGTCCAGGTCATGTAGAGCCCGCGCAACGGGGTCCAAGATACTTCGTCCAGGATGGGGTTCTCGAACAGCGAGCACGCGGGGACGACGGTAAGGCCGACACCTTGCCTGGCCATGTCCAGGCACAACGTCAGCGTGTCAGTCTCCACCGCGAGTCGAAAGGCCATGCCCTTGCGCGCAAGGGAGTGCTCGACCAAGCCGCGCAGCACGTTCGGCCGGCCGGGTAGCACGAGCTTGATTCCATCCAGCCTAGATATCGGCGCGGGCTCATCGGAGCTCAGTCCATCTTCGAGGCTGCCTACAAGAATCAAAGGCTCGCGAACAAGCGACGTCTGTCGGTAGCCGGATGCCGGCGAGCTGTCGAAGGGCACGATGCTGAGGTCGAGCAGCCCGGCAAACATGTAGTCCCGAAGTACGTTGCTCACGCCCTCGTAGACCCGCAAGGTAATCCCCGGTAGTTCCTTGACCATCTTCGCCGCGAACTCCGAGGTGAAAACGCCGTGCCACGACGGCGGGATTCCAATCGCGAGTTGCCCGGCCGCCTTCTCGCCGACCTGCTCCTTCAGGATGGAGAACTGCCTGAGTAGCGGGCGAGCGCGGTCGGACAGTAGCTTCCCGGACTCGGTGAGGTTGACCCCGCCCTGAGTGCGGACGAAGAGCTTGGTGCCCATTTCCTCTTCCAGCGCAGCAACGTGCCGGGAAAGCGCAGGTTGCGAAAGGTGAAGGTCGGCGGCGGCGCGGTTGATGCTACCTAGCTCGGCCACTCGCAAAAAGTACTCCAGGAAGCGAACGTCCACGGTTGTCTCCAATGTTTCGTCGGGCTCTCTCGGGCCATGTTGAGAGCGCATGGCGGAAATGTACCGCGCCAGAGAGACGGGTTCACCGAAATGCGGATAACAACTATGTCTGTCAAACATTATTCAAGTAACCCGCAGGTGCCTACGATTGCTCCAAGCTCGCCAATAGTCGGACGGGCAAAGGAACCTGGAGACAAGACTGATGGGCAACACCCCCTCCACGCATGCGGTCCGGCAGGCGAACCTGCAGCGACTGTTGAACCCGCGCTCCATTGCGGTCGTCGGCGCATCGGTTGATGCCGCAAAGGCTGGCTCCCAGGCGCTGCTCTCGCTGAAATCTTTTCCTGGAACGCTGGTCGCGGTGCACCCGCGCGAGAAGGAGGTTCAAGGGGTCACCTGCTATCCGACGTTTGCGGAGCTCCCCGAGCCGGTCGACCTCGCCATCCTGGCGATTCCCGCGCAGCACTGTGTCCAGGCCGCCAAGGATGCGGCGGCGCGCGGTGTAGGCGGCGTATTCATCATTTCGGGCGGCTTCGGTGAGACCGGCGAGCACGGCGCGAAGCTCCAGGAGCAGTTGGCAGAGGTCTGCCGAAGCACCGGCCTCCGTCTGCTCGGCCCGAACACTTCCGGCTTCATCAACACGCACGAGCGCTGCGTCGCGAGCTTCGTCCCGGGTGTCGACCAGCTCCAGAAGGGCTCCGTCGCAGTTGTCGCGCAGTCTGGCGGCGTCAACCTGAGCATCTCCTTCCTGCTCGACCAACTGGGCAAGGGAATCTCCCTTGCGGTCGGCCTAGGCAATGCCGTGGACGTCAACAGCGCTGACGTCATTGAGATGTTGGGCAGGGCAAGCTCGACGAAGGCCATCGCGCTCCATCTGGAGGGTGTACCGAACGGCCGTGCCTTGTATGAGGCGCTGCGCAAGGTGACGCCCTTGAAGCCAGTGGTCGCGCTCGTCGCCGGCCGCGCCGACATCGGTGAGTTTGCTGTTTCCCACACCGGCAACCTCATGGGTTCCCATGCACGTACGGTCTCGGCGCTCCAGCAGGCTGGCGTGGTGGTCGTGAACTCGACTGAGGACCTGGCGCAGGCTGCTGCCGCACTTGCCGATGGGCGTCTGCCTCCCAAGCAGAAGAGCGGCATCGGTCTGGTTACCGGGCAGGCGGGCCCCGGCCTCCTCATTGTGGACGGACTCAAGTGCGCCGACGTGGACGTTCCGCTGCTCTCGGCCGACTCCATCAAGGGCATCGAGGCGCTTCTGCCGCCCATGACCTTCGTCAAGAACCCCGTCGACACCGGACGGCCTAGCCCCACCTTTCCGCAGGTTGTCACCGCAGTCGCACAGGACCAGAACGTCGATGCGGTCCTCGTGTTTGGGCTCAGTGAGCCGGCGGTGCTAAATCCCGTGGAAGCGCTCAAGCCGGCAAAGTCGGCGACTGGCAAGCCGGTCATCTTCGGAAGCCTTGGCCTGGCGCATGACCTGAAGGGCCCGTTCGAGGAACTGCAGCGCGAGGGCATCCCCGCCGTGCGCAGTCCCGAGCGGCTAGTCCTCGTCGCGTCCGCCCTTGACGCCGATTCCCGCGCTCAGTGGCGACTTGCAAACAGCGAAGGCGGCGCGCGGACGGCCAACAGCGACCAGCTTACGCTTCAGGGCCCGTTCAATGAGGACACCGCGAAGGCGCTCGTCGCGAAATATGGCGTTTCGAGCCCGGCGCGCCGCCTTTGCATCGGCCGCACCGAAGCGCTGAAGGCGTTCGAGGAGCTTCGCAAGCCGATGGTGGTCAAGATTGCCGCGGACGACGTCCCGCACAAGACCGAGGTCGGCGGCGTGTTTCTCAACGTGCGCGACCACGCCGGTATGGAGAAGGCGCTTGCCTCCATCGAGCGCATCCCCACCGCGACGCCTGGCCGCTTCCTCGTGGAAGAGATGGCCGGAGAAGGGGTGGAACTCATTGTCGGCGCGGTGCGCGACGCGTCCTGGGGGCCATGCGTCGTCGTCGGGCTCGGCGGCATCCTAGCCGAAGCGGTGTCCGATTCCAGCGTGCGGCTCGCCCCTCTTACCGAGCTGGATGCACAAGAAATGCTCTCCAGCTTGCGGGGCAAGAAGCTGCTTGACGGCTTCCGGCACCTGCCCAAGTGCGACCGTGCCTCGATTGCCAAGGTGGCCATCGCACTGGGCGACCTGATGGAAGAGCATCCGGAAATCGCGGAAGTTGAAATCAACCCACTGCGCGTGCACGCCGACGGCGCGCTGGCCCTCGATGCCCTCGTGGTGCTCAAAGAGACAACCTGAGACAACCTGACATTCGGAGAAAGACGATGAAGATTCGCGTCATTGGCGGTGGTCCCGCTGGACTGTTCTACGCGTACTTGATGAAGCGCGACGACCCGAGCCACGACATCGTGGTGTACGAGCGTGACCCGGAAAACGCCACCTACGGCTGGGGCGTGGTCTTCTCCGACGTCGCGCTGAACTTCGTTCGCGACATCGCGCCTGAGGTGTACGACGCGATGACCCGCAACCAGGTGGTATTTGACGAGATGGCCGTCGTCCACCAAGCCACGCACGTCACGCTCGCGCACAACACGTTCCATCGGATGGGGCGCATCGACTTGCTGAAGGCGCTTCACCAGCAGTGCCGCAGGGTCGGCGTTTCAATCGAGTTCGACTCGAAGGTCGAGGATGCTTCCCAGCTCGGCGATTGCGACCTCGTCGTGGCGGCCGACGGTGCAAACAGCGCCATCCGGACCAAGTACAAGGAGTTTTTCGAGCCTGAGCTCGACGTTCGTCCGAACATGCTGGCTTGGTATGGCACGACCCAGCTGTTTCAGGCGCTGTCGCTCATCTTCCGCCAGAACGAAGATGGTCTGGTTATCTCGCACACCTACCAGTTCAGCCCGACCCACAGCACGTTCCTGGTCGAAGTCGACCCCGAAACGTTCCGCAAGGCAGGTCTCGACCGCATGTCGGAGGCGGAAAGCCTTGCATACTGCGAGAAGGTGTTCGCCGACGACCTCAAGGGTCACAAGCTCCTGTCCAACAAGTCGAACTGGTTCCAGTACACCATCGTGAAGAACAAGCGGTGGCATCACAAGAACATCGTGCTCCTGGGCGACGCCCTGCGCACCGGCCATCCGTCCGTCGGGTCTGGCACGAGACTGGCGCTGCAGGACTCCATCGCCCTGTACGAGGCCTTCAAGATGTGCGGGGCAGATGTCCCCAGCATGCTCGCGAAGTTCGTCGAGATTCGCCAGCCCGGCTCCGACTCGTTGCAAAAGGCTGCCATTAAAAGCACCGAGTGGTACGAGCACCTCGGCCCGAAGCTGCACCTGGACCCCATCTCGTTCGCGTATGACTACGTCACGCGCAGCGGACGGGTGGACCATGCTGAAGTGCGCAAGCGCGACCCCGAACTCGCCACGGCGTACGAGAAGCTCCATCCCGAAGTTCTCGAGACGGTGGGGGCGTCGAAATGAGCGCGCTGGGCACCATCGAGGACCTCCCGAAGGAGTACGTCGACGACCTCGTCGCGCAGAACACGCTTCCGCTGTGGCCATCGCTGCGCGCCATGCTGCCGCACGGCATTCCGAGCCGAAGGACACAGGCCACCGTATGGCACTACTCGGACCTGCGTCCCAACCTGATGCGCGCCGGCGAGCTCACGCCTATCGAGAAGGCTGAGCGGCGCGTGCTGGTTCTGTGCAATCCGGGCCTGGGCCTAGACAACATGAAGGCCACGCCGACCATCTACATCGGCATGCAGCTGATTCTTCCGGGCGAGGTTGCACCGAACCACAAGCACACGCCATCTGCGGTGCGTGTTGTGGTTGAGGGCAGCGGCGGCTTCACCGTCGTCGGCGGTGAGAAGCTCCCGATGGAAAAGGGTGACCTCATCCTCACGCCCCCGGGCCTGTGGCATGAGCACGGGCACGAAGGCACCGGACCGGTCGTCTGGATGGACGCGCTGGACCTCCCGCTGGTCTACGGGATGGAAGCATCGTTCAGCACCGAGAGCCCTTCGCAGACCATCGACAAGCCTGCCGAGTACGGCATCACGCGGCTGGGCCTTGGTGGCGTCGTTCCCTACGACTCGCTGGACGCGTCTCGCGTGCCCTACCCGATGCTGCGCTTCCCCTGGAAGTCGGTGCGCGCGAACCTGAAGGGCCTGGCCAGCGTCACGCCGAAGGGTAAGCCGGTCCAACTTGCCTACGTGAATCCTGAGAGCGGACGGGAGTGTCTCCCGACGCTGGGCTTCTCGGCCATTCAGCTGAGACCCGGCGAAGAGCTCGCTCTGCCTCGGCGCTCTGCATCCGCAGTTCTGCACGTCGTCGAAGGATTCGGCAGCGCTCAGATTGACGGTGTGAGCCTCAAGTTCGGGGAATCCGACACGATGGCCGTGCCCACGCATGCCACCGTCACCTTGGCCAACGGTTCATCCACCAACTCGACCTACCTCTTCGTCGTGGACGACGCTCCGCTGCAACGAAAGATGGGCATCTATCAAGTCTTTTCGGACGACATCAAATGAGCAAGTACGTCTTTCCCGCACCCGAAGTTGTCGCCGCGCCTATCAAGGGCGAGGACGGCCTCTTTCCCATCGGTCGCATCTTCTGCGTTGGTCGCAACTACGAGGCCCACGCGAAGGAGATGGGGGTGGTTGTCGACCGCGAGGCACCGTTCTACTTCACCAAGTCCGCCTCGACCTACGTTCCCAGTGGCGCTTCCATTGCGTACCCTCCGGGCACGAGCAACTACCACTACGAGATGGAGCTCGTGGCCGCCATCGGCAAGCCGGCGTTCCGTGTTTCCAAGGAGCGCGCCCTCGACTGCGTCTTCGGCTATGCATGCGGCCTGGACATGACCCGGCGCGACCTGCAACTGGCAGCGCGCGAAGTCCGCCGCCCGTGGGACCTCGGCAAGGATTTCGAGCAGTCCGCTGTGCTCGCAGAAATCGTGCCGGCAGACGCAATCGGTCACCCGACGAAGGGGGCCATCGAGCTTCGTGTCAACGGTGAAGTGAAGCAATCCTCTGACCTCTCGCTGCTGATTCACGACGTCGCGGCAGTGGTCTCGCACCTCTCGCAGTTCTATCACCTGCAGCGGGGCGACCTCATCTACACAGGTACGCCCGAAGGGGTCGGCCCAGTCGTCGCAGGCGACCGCATCGAAGGCTCCATCGGCGGTGTCGGTGGCATCACGCTGAACATCACCGCCGCCGAGTGAACAAGCACTGGCTCGCGCTTGGCGCGGCATACTGCCCCTGGGTTGAGGACTACACCATGAACGTCGTCATTTCGTCACCCGAGCAGGCGTTCGAGCTCAAGGGCAAGAGCCTTGGCAAGAGCGCGTGGCTGAAGGTCACGCAGGAAGACGTGAATCAGTTCGGCCGGTTGACGGGCGACATGCAATGGATTCACGTCGACCCGGAGCGCGCTGCGACCGGGCCATTTGGCGCATGCGTCGCTCATGGCCAGTTCACCCTGGCTCTTGCCGGCGGCCGGTTCTTCCATGAATTGGTTTGCACGACCGCGAAGTCGGGAATCAACTACGGCCTCGACCGCGTACGGTTTCCGGCGCCGGTTCGCGTCGGTCGACTGGTTCGAGCGGAGGCGCAAGTCCAAGACGCGGGTCGGCTGGGTGAGAACGGGGTACAACTGTACGTTCGAATCACAGTCGAGGTTGAGGGTGAAGAGCGCCCGGCGTGCGTCGCAGACTTCATCGCGCGGTACGAGTTCTAGAGGCCAGGTGATGACGCTCGTTCAAGGCTGCGTGGCCATCGCAATCGGGAACATCGCGCTCTTGATAGGGCTTGGTCGCTGGAATGGCGAACTTCACTGGGTCATTGGCAGTGTCGCGATGCTGTTTCTCGTCGTCTCCTGGGTTCTCTACTGGGCCGACGACCTGCGTGCGGCGCCTGAGGGTGCGGAGCGCGAATAGGACATACATGCAACTTTTCAACTTCTTTAGGAGCGGTACGTCTCACCGCTTGCGTATCGCTCTTAACCTGAAGGGCCTTCCCTACGAGTACCGGGCGGTGAGTTTGCCGCGCGAAGAACATCTCGCGCCGGACTTCCGCAAGCTGAACCCGCAAGGCCTGGTGCCTGCACTGGTCCACGACGGAAAAGTGCTCATCCAAACTCCGGCCATCCTGGAGTGGCTCGAAGAGCGTTATCCGACGCCGGCGCTACTTCCTACTGGGGCTGAGGACAGAGCACGCGTCCGCGCGCTGGCCGCAGTCGTCGGGTGCGACATTCACCCTCTGAACAACAGGCGCGTGCTGGAGTTGCTCCGCAAGCGCCTGAAGTGCGACGAGGCCGTGGTCAATGAATGGTGTGAAACTTGGATTGCCGCCGGCTTCGATGCACTGGAGGCACTACTGGCTGCGGACCCCGAACGGGGTGACTTTTGCTTCGGCAGGCAGCCGACGCTTGCCGACGTCTACCTCGTGCCGCAGGTAGAAAGTGCGCGGCGATTCAAGGTCGATATCGGGCGCTGGCCGGCCATCCAGGCCGTCGATATGGCGTGCGCCCAAATCGACGCCTTCCGCAGGGCCGCACCGTCCCAGCAGTCGGACTCTCTCTAGCGGGTTACCGCTGCAAGGCGGGGTTGCCGACTTCAAGAATGTCCGCATTCTCTTTAGGGTGGACGCCGGGCGAGTTGGCAAGGCTTCGACTCAGGGGCGGGGGCGCAATTCAAGCCCAAGGGGTGGCAGCGGCAAGAACTGCATCAATAACCTCACCCACACCGGCAGCGGCACGCCCTTGCAGAACGACGCCCATCTCCATCGAGTGCTCGAGGGAGGCTGCAGTTACGTTCGACGACCCGAGGTAGGCCGCGCCGCGGTCGCACAGCACCGCCTTTGCATGAAAGGTCTCTCGCCCGCCCTCCATACGCGGAATTGAATAGTTGAACACCCGAACTCCCTGTGCGTTAAGCCACGGCGAAATGGCGTCGAATCCGAAGGGGTAGTCCTTCCGCGTGTTGTCTTCCAGGCTTCGGAGGATGAGCATGCGCTCGACCCCCGGACATACGTACGACAACAGTTCCTGTAACCAAGCCGCGCCCGTACTGTCGAAGAACGGCGTCATCACAACCACGCGGCGTCGAGCCGCTCGAACCATGCCGTGGAAAGCGTGCTCCGTTGGTTCCAGCTCAGTCGTTCGCCAACCCAGGGCCGACAGCTTTTGTTCCAGTGCACTGGGCCGCGGCGGCTTGGTGAGCACAACCTGCGCCAGAGTCGCATCGCGGTGCACGGCCGACCGATAGTGCTCGACGGCATGAAGCGCGAAGGCCAGTCGCGGAAAGCGTGCTAGAGCGCCGTCGCGCGGCTTGAATCCCGTCAGCGTTGACTCGACGAGTCCCAGGCCGACCGCGCGCTCGAGCAGGCCTTGCGTCGCGCCTTCTTCAGTCACGCCCAACTGCGCCGAATCGACGAGCGAACGGGCAGACTGCACGGAGTCGGCAGGTAGGCCCGCCCACGCGTCCAGCAGCGTAGCGGCGAGGCCTGCCTTGTCAGCCAGGCCCGCCAAAACGGCTTGCTCGAACGCGGTCAGCTTCTGGGTCGACATCCTACGGTTTGAGCATGTCGAGGTAGCCGCAAATCGACCCTCCCCGCTTGTCGAGACGAGGCCGGCCACCGATTGACCTTAGGACTGACCGCGAAAGGAGCTTGTTGCCGGCAATGCAGGTGGTCTCCGGCATCATCACGCAGTCTGGACAGGCACCACCGCGCCCGGTGCACAGCGAGCCCGTTCCGCACTGCGTGGCCTTGGAGCCGAGCATTGCGGTCAGCATCGCCGGGCCGGCGTTGCGCCAGAGCGCGGACAGGTTGCCCAGGTCCATGGTTGTGCCATTGCGGTAGACGACGAAGGCCAAGTCTGCCGGGAAGATGTACTCACCGAGCGAACCTAGGTCCAGGCCGGAGTACTCCGACACGTGCTTCATCAGCAGATGCGAGTAGCTGTGGAGCAAGGTGTAGAGGTAGAAGTAGACTGGCGGGGTCGCGGTCTCCGGCAAGTTGTCCAGGAATGGGCTCATCGGCTGTGCCGCACCCAGCAGGCCCGCTCCAATCTTCTCGCCCGCGCTCAGCGTGAACATGTCCGAACACTTCAGGCTGCGCAGCCATTCAAAAACGAGTTCTTGCTTGAGTCGCACATACAGGGCCTCATTGCCCTGCTGCACGACGTAGACTGGATACCGCATGCTGTCGTTCTGCTTGACCGGCGGGAACAGGTTGAGGCGAACGGGCATGTCCATGCCTCGCTTCTCTCGCAGGATGGGTGTCGACTCCATTCGGGAGTAGCCGAAGCTGAAACGGCACAGGTCGAACTCGCGGATGAGTCCCATGTCCTCCAGGCCAAGCTTGTCGAGCAATGCGCGCGTCGCGCTCTGCATCTGGTCCGTCTTGTCCTTGTCTTCCGGCGCCAGGTCTTCGTCGAGTCGGGTGAAGGATACGTACGGCTTTTTCCCGTTGGTTCGCGTCTCCACATCCAGTCTCGTGCTTTTGAGCGCTGCGTGTTCTACGGCCAGCCGGAAGGGGTCGAACTTGGAGGCGAAAGTCGATTGTCTGTTCTGAAGGTTTGAGACAACCGGCGCCGGAAGGTCGACCTTGGGCAGCAGAATTTGTCTTTGGCGCAAGTCGTCCAAGATGCGCTGCTTGTTGTTGTGGGCGAGGTCCAACAACCCCTTCATCGCGGCGCGGGCAGGCTCGGGAAATGTCTCAAGCTGCGGTTCAACCGCCCTAATCTGCCCCACGGCGGCTAGGTAGTCAGCCAAGTCCTTGGCACATTCCGGCTTGCCCTCGCAGGCTTTCTGAACATCCTCGTCCGTGGTGGGCGGCGCGGCAAATCCATACTGCTTGGCCACGAAGTCCCTGAGCTCCGCCTCGCGCCCCGGCCGCAGTCTTGTCAGCAACTGCTGGCTGCCGTCCTTGAAATCGATGAACAGGTCCGACTTGACGTAGTACGCGCTTGATGCGCGATAGGGCGTCGCCTGCATCCGCACCTCGGTAAGCCGGTCCGGCCCCATCGCAGGTCCGAGAATGCGCAAGGTATCGCGGTCGTTCTGCAGCCACTTCGGCGACAGCGGCTTCTCGCAGGCGGCGCACTCAAAGAACCAATCGCCGATGCCAGCAGCCCGACGATTCAACTTGAACAGGTAGCTCCCGCAGACGCAGTTGTCATGGCGCTTGACGACCTTGGCATCGCGGTCGCTCCAGTGCCATTGCCCCGGAAAGGCCGCCTCCCAGTGACCGGACCAGTGCACGAAGATGACATCGAGTTGTTCCCAGTCGCATTGCCCCTTTTTTTTCGGGTTGGGACACCGGTCGGGAATCAGGTTCTCAAGGTCCTTGTCCAACTCCGCGAGGGTCTCATAGTCTTGGAACATCCCACAAGTGCGGCACACGAACGTCAGTGGCGCCGGCGTGTACTCCATGTGCGAGGGTCGGCATAAATAGAAACGGTCCTGGCCCGGCAACTGGAACTCCGTCCTGGTGGAGTCCAGTAAGGCTTGGTCGACGCACTGCGCTGCCAAGATGCGCGATTTCGTCGGGTCACCGTCGCGTGCTGACGATGCGGCGCTGAACCAGGCGCGCCCCAGCTCGTTCATCCGCTCGAACACCAGGTCCATAGTTGACTCCGAAAGCTGGATGGGCTCGCCGGCCGAAGAGCGGGCGATGCACGCTCCCATCCCACCTTCAAACGTGAAAAAGCTCTCCGGTGCGTAGGCAGTCGCGAGCTGATTTCGCGAGCGGTTCATTGTTTTGGCTTTTGCCATCGCGTATCTCCCTCAGCTTCGAGCTTCTGTAGCGCTATCGGTCGAATCAATGTCCGCGCCGGAGCCTCGTCGGATAAAGGTCATCGCTCGAGCTGTCATTCCATCAGCGACGCGCCTGTATGACGCGTCGGCGCCAGACTCGTGGATAAGTCCAGGTTGGTCCACGTCGCGCAGCGACGTCATCGGCCGAAGCAGGCTGTTGCGCGCTGCAAAGAACTGGACCAAGCGAGTGCCATTCACCAACCGGTCGACGCCCAGGTCTTGTTGGTAGTGAGTGAGCTGACTCTTGAGCAGCGAGCGGTAGTAGTTTTTCCCCTCCGGAGACGGCGAAAAGGAAAGGCCAAGCGCCTTTTCCATGAATGCCTCGGCGGACTTCATGTTGGCTGGAACCGATAGGAAGTCGCGTACGTCAGGCGCCATGGCGAACGTTGGGCTGTTGCGCTTCTTGTCGTCGTCCGTCGCGCACAGGCGCTCTATGGCGTTCATGCCGCAGACATACTCTTGGAAGAAGCTCGGCATTACCCGAACCAGCGCTTTCTCGGCCCAGCGGTCGACGGCCGCCGGCAGAATCATCCGCTCCAAGAATCGGTGGAAAATGTCATGAATTTCCAGCACGAACCGGTCGCGATATCGCTGTGGCACCGGCACTAGCAGCGAGAAGCCCACGTGCGTTCGGCCCACGCGTGACGAGGCCTGGATGTATTCCGCGATATCAGACGGGATGCCCGCGAAGAACATCGCGTTGAACTCTTCCACGTCGACGCCATGCGAAATGGCGGAGGTGGCTATGACCGAGCGCAAGGTGTCGTTGAGCTCCGGAAATGGCATGTTTTGGCCAACCCGGGTCTCGGCTCGTCGCACGATGTCCTGTATGTCGGCGGCAGACACCGCCCCCGAGATGAGCTCCGAGTTCAGGGCATGGTCGGCGTAGCCGGCGACCTGGTGAAGCTTCTCGAACTGGACTCTCTCAGTATCGATGACCTGGTCACCACCCTTCTTGTTAGTGACGTATGTCAGGGCGATGCGTTGCAGGTCCACAAGCGTTAGCAAAGTCGCGGCATCCGCGCCCGCCAGGAGCCGAGAAAATTGAGCCCGGAGCGGCCCGGGGGACACCCAGCGAATCAGCTCGTTGCGGGCAGTCTCTTCCTTGGTTAAGTCCTCGCTGCGAAGGCGCTCGTACAGCCCAGTGAGCATCACGTGGTAGTGGCCGAGCACCGAAGCCATCGCCACGGTGTGGCGGTGTCCGTTGGTCAGGACCGACGCATAGACGCGGGCCCAGTGGCTCCGCAGCTCCACATCGGTGACAGATATGGCCGCGCGCTCGGTGTTATTTGGCGAGGCGTCGGGCTGAAGGGGGGTCGCGTAGAACGAGTCGTAAAGCGTTGGTCCCGGGTACGGGAACTGGACGGTGTTGTCGCGCTGATAGAGATTTCGCATCTGGCGCTGCGGCTCACTAACCGTTGCCGACGCGGCAATGACCTTGATTTTTCGACGGACGGTGGACTCGGGCTCATACGAGAGGTGCCCCTTCAGCAGCGGCGAGAGTTGGTCTAGCGCCGCTTCCAACGCCGATTCAAACAGTCCCGAGAAGGTCCCCAGGGACTCGTCCAACAAGTGAGCCTCGTCCTGAATCAGCAACGCAGGGAACGGGTCAAAGAACCTCTTTTCGCCTGACGTGAACGACGGGAACAGCGCGCGGGTGCCGGCGCCCGGGTGCCCATCCCAGTCCTTGGGCTTCATCGGGACGTACAGGCGCTCACTGTCGCTCTCGACCAACGGCGCGAAGCCGAACATGCCGAAAAACTTCCGGATGGTCCCCTGCGACTGACCGATGGCGGCGAGTTTGTCGACCGTGCCCAGCAGCACAGAAGGAGCCAGGTCGTAGATGTCTTCGTCAACGATGTAGAAGGGCAGCGGTGTCGGCTGGGCGAACCGGGCGTTCCAAGAACACTTCTCCTGCGGAGCGGTGCAATAGTGCCCCATCGCGTTGCCACCGGCGCCCGAGTGGCGGCGAAGCGCCAGCAGGCTGCCGCCTTTGCTGCCGCAGAACGGGCACGATGACAGCTTTAGCCAGCGTTCGCGGGCGCTCTTGTAGGGCTGAACATCCTTGTACTTGGACTCTTCGCTTGGGGCAACTTCGGCGTTACTAGGGACTTCGGTGTAGCCGTCCTCGGAATGCCAGTTTGGCGTGTTGCTGCCGCCTACCCAGAACCCAAGCGAGTACGGCTCGCCGGGATGCCCGCGCGTGTGTCGAACCTCCTCGGCTGCACCCATCGTCGCGAAGGTGCGGCGCGCCTGCTGCAAGGTGAGTAGGCGCAGCGGATAACGCATCAGGGCCGACACGCCCCTTTTTTTGCCTCTCAGGCGGTCGAGGAATAGCACAAATGCAAGGAGGCCGAGAAAGGCCTCGGACTTGCCACCGCCCGTGGAGAAGTACAGCAGCGTCACGGCGTTTGCGTGCTTGGCGACCTCGGGTGTGTAAAAGCCGTGGAACTCGGGGATGCGCGTCGCGAAGGCCGGTATGGATGCCAGAATGAAGGCGAGCTGGAACAGTCTCCACTCGTCGTAGCCCTTCGATTTGGCTACCTTGGCCATAGCGGAGTTCATCGACACCCACGCTTCGAATGGGATGCCGAGCGGAGACTTCTGTTCGCCGGGCCCACTCCAACTTGCGCGAGACTTTTCGAGGATGTCCAGGCCGCAGCGGATGGCACTTAGTTCACGGCGCCACGCCGCGAGGTCCAAGTGCAGCTTTTCCTTCTCGGCCGCCAGTTGCTCGGCAGCATCTGGCCCGTCGAGGCCTTGGTGCACCGGATGCATCTCGACCTTAGTCAGCCATGCCTCGTATGCCGTAATAAGTGGCGTTAGACCGACCAGGCAATCGGGATGCGACAGCTTTTCAATGTTGCGCTCGACAGCGACGTCGGTCGGAATGATTCGCGGCAATACGTAGCGCGGCGCCCACGTTGTGCTCATCCGATGAAGTGCGCCATCAACGGCCAGGGTGATTCCGCCGTTGAAACCCAATGCCGGGTATTTGAGGTATTGGTTGTACCGATAAGACGGCTTGACGCGGTCCAAGCGCAGGAACTGATGGTCCGTAGCCGGCACCGCCGTGGTCACAGAGACTTGAAAGAGTGAGGGTTCCAGCTCCTTGAAGTTGGTTTTGGTGAGCGGAGCCGTCCAGTTCTCAAGCGCCACGTGGACTGTCATGCGGGTCGCGTCAACCGAGTCAGGCACCGCTTGAACGACCCAGCGCAGTTCCATATGAGGCACGATGACCGCGAGGCTCGAAGTGCGCACCCGTTCCAGATAGCGTTTCCAGTCACGCACGTCGGACGGCCTGACTCGCGAGCGCCGGTACCCCCACATCTTTCCGCCCGTCTCAGGGTCTGAACTGCCCACCCAATCGGAGAGCTGCTTGGCGATGGCGTCGTTCAGCGCATCGGATGCCTTTTTGGCGTCTGCCTGGGCTGTTGCTGGGGTGAATTCGAAGGAGGGGAGGGTCAGCTCAAGCCGAAGCCACTTCGGTGGAGGAGGAATATCCTCAGCCAAACCGTCAGGCGTTGTCAGGCCGACGGCAACCTCTTGAGTCGGGCGAGACTCTCCCTCGCCTTTCTGGCCGTCTTCGCCATCTTCACCTTCGGCACCCTCGGCTTCTGCTTGTTCCTCCGCCGGGGCGCGGTCCAACCGGTTATCAAACAGCAGGCCCATCGACGCGTACACGCCCTTGCGAGCTTCGTAGCTCTTCTCGGCCCACTGCGGGTGTGTCTTGCCGCCCGGCAGTTCGGCGGCGAGCTTGCTCAATGCCTCCTTGACCTTGCCGCGGATGTCAGCGCGGGCCTCGCGCGTTAGCGGGAAGGTGGGTTCCAACCGTCCTCCGGGCTTCACTTCGTCCTCGGTCGGGAGGATGCGCACGTAGACGGCACCAGTCACCGATACACCCAGCGTGGCACCAATGGCAGTAGACCGAATCTGGAAGTCCATGCCGTGCGCACTGATGCAGATGGGGTCCGCCTCCTCGTCGCCGCCGCGCTCTTCGAGCGGCATTGGCATGATGAACTCCGACATTAACGCGGCGCTTGGCTTGGCCCCGTAGATGACCTTGTAGAAGTCGCCTCGGCCGGCGAGCCGTGCGGACAGCCCGTTCAGCAGGCTGTCAACAACAGCTTCCTTGTAAGCCGGATGGATGTCGCGGGGGTTCTTACAGAGGATGGGCACTTGTCTCTTCCTTCATGCTCTGGTTACCCGTGCCGGCGGCGGCACGACCTGTTCGACGCGATAGACGCAGCGCAGCGCCTCTTGTTGCAGTTGCCGGATGACCGCTTCAGGTACCTTGCGGTATGTTGCCGCGCTCTCGGGCTGGAACAGAATCTCGGCGTACCGGGCCACCAGCTCCCGTCCCAGGTGCTGGTTCAGACGCCGCGCATTGCGCACGAAATTCCAATGTTGCTCGGCCGCCTCGTCGCTGATGCCTAGGGCCTTGCAGAAGACCTTGAAGTACTTGAAATCTTTCGCAGCGTGGGGCCTCGTGTCGTCCTTTGCCTGCAGGGCCAACCAGTAGTACACGCGACCTGGTCGGCAATCGGCCGTCTTCGGGTCCAGTTCAACCATCTTGGCGTGAATCTCGCGCGCCAGCGCCGACCGCTTCGTGGACTTGAACATCAACGTGCAGCGTCGTTGAACATCGTCGTGGTACAGCCTGAGCAGCATCCGAACCGGGTCGACCACCGAGCTGATGCCGCCGCCGTTCAGTTGCAGTGACGACTCCAACTTGGCGCGCATCTCGTCGCTCATGTCAAAGATGAAGTCGCCAGATTGGATGGTGCTTGCGGCCGCTCGACGGAAGGGAGGGTCCTCGTCGGGCACGTGGCGATAGACCCAGCCGGAGGCATATGCCCGGACGCCACCTTCAAGTTCAAACTTAAAGTACGCTTGTTCGCCGCTCTGGCCGTTAGGTCCGTTGTCGTCAAACTTGAACGTGAGAGGCATCTCGCGGAGCTTGTTGATGACCAACGGGTTTGGCACCTCCGCGAGGCGCCGCTCCAGTTCCTGGGCCAGGAGTCCAATGCGCCCGCGGTAGGCTTTGAACGCTTCCACCTCCTTCATGCTGGTGAGAGTCGTAAGCGTTGACTCGGCCTGACGATAGGCCACCAGCACCGCCGTACCGTGTGGAACTTCTGCATGCGTCAATAGGATGCGCAGCACGTCAGGATTGGTGCCGACAAAGGTCAAGTGCTTGCCTTTGCGGTCGCCTGTGAGCGTCCTTCCCACTGAAGAGAGCGTGTGCCACTCGAGTCGGCCTTCTGCAGCGGCCCATTCTTCTCCAAGCTTCCGTTGCAGAAAGCGATGCGCCAGCAGTACGTACCGATTGCTTGGAAGCACCAGCGCGATGCCTTGCCGGCCGGCGACTGCGTACTTGCGGACTTCGGCGAGCATGCGCGATGCCATTGGGGTTGCATCGTTCCAGTCGTCGAGCAGCATTTCGACGCGGGCGATGGCTCGTTCAGCAGAATCGCGCACCGCATTCAACGCGCCCGACTCGAGAGCTGCAGCGAGCTTGAGCTTCACGGGAGTCCAGGCGTTCTGCTGGCTGGCGAAGTCACCGTCGCCGGCCTCCGCTGACGCCGCTGTGAGGTCGGTGTATCCCGCGGGCATATTGGACAGCCGCAGGACGTACATGCAAGCTTCGAGCAGTGCCTTATAGGCGGGACTCTCTTCACTACCCGCCGCGGCAGTCAAGCGTTGGAATGCCAGCGCAACCTGCGAGGCGTCTCGGTCGACGATGCGCACGCTGAAGTTTGCGTTGCTGCGCTGAGCCGGCTGCCAGTCGGAAGCGACCGGATGCGCCGACAGCAGCACCTCCTCTGATTCGGCGGCCCATATTCTCGTTGAGAGCGAACTCACTGAATCGCGAAGTTGCGCTCGCAAGATGAAGAAGGTCTTCGGGTCGTCCGTCACGATGACGGCCCCTGTGTCGGAGAAGCCGTTCTCGCGTGCGAACG
>JAFECZ010000429.1 GCA_018241905.1 Pseudomonadota bacterium | reverse complement strand
CGGGCTCGAAGCGCATGCGCCGCACGTTCTCGGCCGAACCCTTCGACTCCAGCACCTCCAGCTCGATGCCGGCCGGCTCGGCCACCCACTTGGCCAGGTCGCGGCCGATCTGGATGTAGGTACCGGCCTTCGAGGCGGTGACGATCTTGTATTGCGCAGGACCACCGGTGCTTGCGGACTCGGGAGGCGTGCTCGCCGTGCGCGGACGGGCGGTGTAGGGCGTGGCAGCCAGGGCAGCGCACGCCAGCAACGCCATCGTCGTCAGCACCAGCCCCTTTTTCAGGATCGATCGGATCGGCATAGCGGCTCCTCGAAAGTTGATCGGTGGTCAGCGCTTGGTGCACAGCGCCATGGCGGCCAGGGCGTCCGGGCATGCGTTGTTCTGGTTCGGCGCTTCGGCGGCAGGCGGCAGGGGCGCGCTGGGAGAAGAAGGCGCCGCCGGCGGCGCGGCTGGAGGTGCGGGGGTAACAATGGTCGGCGGCGGCGCCTGCTCGGGCGTCGGCGGCGGCACCTTGGCGGCCGGCTCTGGCACGTCCGCGGACGAAACCGCGGGTGGCGGCGCCTCGCTGCTGCGGGTTGGGGCCACCGGCGGCGCAGGTGCCTTGATGGAGTGTGCGGGCGTGTCCGCCGACGCGGGCGTCTCCGGCGCCTGCATCGGCGCCGCCGACTGCTGCGCGCTCTGCCGAACCCGCGCCGCTTCTTCCTGCCGGCCGAGGTAGAGCTCGTACAGCAGCACCGCAGCCAGGCCGAGCACCACGGCAAATGCCAGGCCGACGAGCCAGCGGCGCGGCGCCACGCTGCCGCCGGGCCTGCCGTCCGATGCGGCGTCGTGCTGCGCGTCGTCCGTTGTCGACGCGCCCTGGCGCCAAGCGTCGCGGCGGGCGGAACGTTGCGTTGGCAATGCTTCCGGCGCCACCGCGTCGCCGTTCGATGCCGGCTGCGTGATGTCGATCACCGCCGACGGATCGCCTTCGAGCTGGTCCTGCCCGCAATAGCGGCAAAAGCGGTCCCCCTCCTGCAAGGTCTGCTCGCAGCGCTTGCAGGTCATCAGGAACTGCGTGTCCGAAAAGTCGGCCAGGATCACCATGTCTTGCCACGCCGCTCGTGGGCGCGAAGCATCCTAAGCCTGCCGGCGCCGCGCTGTCGACGTGCAATGCGGCGTAGGCCTTTGGTCAGATCGGGTTAGCGCAGGCCTTCCCACCAGTTCCTGTTCTGGCGTGGCTTGCCCACGGTGAGCACCTCGCCGATCTCGGGCGTGGCCAGGTCGATGCCCTTTTCCTTGGCCAGTGCCGCCACCCGCTCGAGCGGATCGCGCCAGCCGTGGAAGGCCAGGTCGAAGGTGCTGTTGTGCACCAGGTAGAGCACGCCGGCGCCCAGGTCCTGGAAGGCCTGCACCGTTTCTTCCGGTTGCATGTGCACGCCGGGCCAGTAGCTGTCGTAGGCGCCGTTTTCCATCAGCGCGATGTCGATGCGCGGCAGCCGCTCTCGGATGGTCTTGAAGCCGCCGAAATAGCCCGAATCGCCGGAGTAGAAGATATGGTCGCTGCCGCTGCGCACCGACCACGAGGCCCACAGCGTGCGGTCGCGGTCCCAGAGCGTGCGGCCGGAAAAGTGCTGCGCTGGGGCGGCCGTCAGGGTCACGTCGCCCCACTGCTGCTCTTGCCACCAATCGAACTCCTCGATGCTCTCGGCCGGGATGCCCCAGTCGCGAAGATGCTGGCCCACGCCCAGCGGGACGAAATAGCGCTTGACTCGTCCCTTGAGCGCCTCGATGGTAGGCACGTCCAGGTGGTCGTAGTGATCGTGCGAGAGGATCAGGCCCTCGATGGGCGGCACGTCCTCGAGAGCGATGGGCGGCTGGTGGAAGCGCTGGGGCCCGGCCCAGCTCACCGGAGAGGCGCGCGGCCCGAATACCGGGTCGATCAGCCACCACTTGCCGCGCAGCTTGAGCAGGTGCGAGGAGTGGCCCAGCCGGATGATGTGGTTGGTGGTGTTGTCCAGCGCATCCAGCGCGGCCTTGTCGAGCATGCGCACCGGAATGGGGTCGATGGGCACCGTGCCCTTCTTGCTCTCGAAGACAAAGCGCGACCAGATGTCCCAGCCCGAGCGATTGGGCTTGAGGTCAGGGTTGGGGAGGTTGTGAAAGCGATGGTCCTGCGCCGCATACTGGGGCGAGCGGGCCAGGTCGTCTTCAGTGCCTTCGCCTTGCGCAGCGCCGGGCAGCAATGCGCTGAAGATCGGAAGAAGGCAGCCGCAGGTGAATCGCTTCATGAATCCTCCGCTTGTGTCGTCGTTTTGCCGCGCAGCATACCCCTGCAGCGCGCGCCGATTCAGGCTTGCCGGAATTCGCCCAGCACCTGCAGCACGCGCAGCGTGGCGCCGTCCAGCCCGCTGCGCGCTCGGTGCGCGATGCCCAGGCGGCGCGTGAGCCGGGGGCTGATCGGCAGCGCCACGATCTGGTCGTTCTCGATGCGCTCTTGCATTGGCAACAGCGCCGCGCCGTAGCCAGCCGCCACCAGGCTGCGGATGGCCGCGTCGTAGTTGAGTTCGATGCGCGCGCGCGGCGCCTGTCCGGCGGCGGCGAACCACTCCATGGTCAGGCGGTACAGGTGCGTGATGGCTTCGTTGAAGATCAGCGGCTGCTGCGCCAGCCAGGCGGGCGTGATGCGGCGCGGCACGCGTCGCTCGTTCTGCCAGCGCCTGGGCACATAGGCCATCACCGGCTGGGTGCGCCAGGCGCTGAACACCAGCTGCGGTTGCGGGGGCTGCGGCAGGGCCACCAGGCCGATATCCAGCGTGCCGGCCTGAAGGCGCGACAAGGCCTCGCCGGAGCCGAGGATGCTCACCTCCACGTCGATGCCGGTGTGCTCTTCTTCGAGCCGCGCCAGCACCTGCGGCAGCAGGTCGACCACCACGCCGGTCGAGGTGCCCAGGCGCACGCGGCCGGCACGCCCTTCTGATTGGCGCCGCACCGCATCGACCGCGTCGTCGGCATCGCGCAGCAGGCGGCGGCCCCGCTCCACCAATGCCGCGCCGGCAGGCGTGGGCGCGACGCGCCGGCTGCCGCGCACCACCAGCGGCGCGCCCAGGCGCGATTCCAGTTCGCTGATGTGCAGGCTCACCGTCGGCTGCGCCAAGTGAAGCGCACGGGCCGCGGCCGAGAAGCTGCCCAGGTCGGCGATGGCCACGAGGGTGCGGAGCTGGTCCAGGTTGAGTTGGCGCATGGATCAGGAAAGCTGATGAATCAGCTCAGAATTCTCAACTTCCACAATAGCATGCTGCGCATGAAGATCGGCTCCAACCAAGGAGAGCCTCATGTCGCAGACCCAGCCGTCCGTCTTCCAACTCATCGCTTCGGTGCTGGCGGAATGGCGCCGCCGGCAGCTGGACCGCCGCCAGATGATGGCGATGAGCGAAGCCGAGCTGCGCGACCTCGGCATCGGGCGCGGGCAAATTTCCGCGCTGCTGGAGTCCGTGCCGAGCCGAGGCGCCTCCTGGCCTGCCGGCAGCGGCCCAACTCTGCGCGCGAAGCAGACGGCGCTGGAAGAAAGGGCGGCCTGAGCAAGGGCGCATTCGCCCGCGGCGCGGACGAACGGGCGCCGGCATGGTTATGCTCGGCTGGCGCGGCGACAAGGCCGCGTCACCCGACTGCCCTCCCCCATGCTCCCACCCGGAACCCTGCGCGGCATCGTCTCCATGCTGGCCGCCTGCGCGGCCTTTGCCTGCATGGACGCGTTGCTCAAGATCCTGTCTGGCACCTTCCCGCCGGCGCAGGTGGCTGCGCTGCGCGGCCTGACAGGCCTGCCGCTGGTGTGCCTGTATGTGGCCTGGCGCGGCGAGCTGCGCACGCTGTTCTCGCGCGAGCTGCGCTGGGGGCTGCATGCCGTGCGCGGCGTGCTCACCTTGCTGATGCTGCTGATGTTCACCTTCGGCCTGAAGAGCCTGGGGCTGGCCGAGGCCTACACCCTGACCTTCGTCGCGCCGCTGATCATCACGCTGCTGTCGGTGCCGCTCCTGGGCGAGCGGGTTCGCCCGCGCCACTGGATGACCATTGCGGCGGGCTTCACCGGCGTGCTGGTGGCGCTGCGGCCCGAGCAGGGTGCCTTCATGTCGGTGGGCGCGCTGGCCATCCTGGCGGCGGCCGTCTGCTATGCACTGTCGAACGTGCTGGGCCGGCTGGTGAGCCGCAGCGAGCCCAGTTCCACCCTCGTGTTCTGGACCACCGCCGGGCTGACCGTGGGCGGCGCCGCGCTGGCTGCTCCGCAGTGGGTGCCGCTGGCGCCGGAGCACGCCTGGCCGCTGGCCGGGCTGGCGCTGAGCGGCTTTTTGGGCCAGCTGGCCATTTCCGAGGCCTTTCGCCATGGGCAGGCCGCCGCCATCGCGCCCTTCGAATACAGCGCGCTGGCCTGGGGCATTGCGCTGGACTGGCTGATCTGGCGCGCCGTGCCCGACGCCTGGACCCTGGGCGGCGGCGCCATCATCATCGCCAGCGGCCTGTACCTGGCGCGCAGCGAAACGCGGGGCCGGGCCGCCGCTTCGCCCACCCAGCCCGCCTGAGCGTCCTCACAGTGCGCCGGCGGCGCGCAAGGTTTCGATCTTCTCGGGCGTGAGGCCCATCTCCGCCAGCACCTC
>JAFECZ010000428.1 GCA_018241905.1 Pseudomonadota bacterium | reverse complement strand
CGAATTCATCATGGGCGTGGTGCTGGCGCCCACGCTGGTGGGCTTTGCATGGTTTGCCATCTTCGGCGGCACCGCGCTCAACCTGGAGATCTTCCACCAGGTGCCGCTGGCGCAAGCGGTGAAGGAGGACGTGGCCACCGCGATGTTCGTCATGTTCGGTGCCATGCCAGCCGGCGGCCTGCTGTCCTTCGTTGCCACCTTGCTGGTGTTCATCTTCTTCGTGACCTCGGGCGACTCGGCCACGCTGGTGCTGGGCACCATGAGCACGCAGGGCGACCCCAATCCGCCGGCCAAGGTGAAGATCATCTGGGGCGTGCTGGTGGCCGGCATCGCGCTGAGCCTGCTGCTGGCCGGCGGCATCAAGGCGGTGCAGGCCGCCACCATCGTCTTTGCGCTGCCTTTTTCGATCGTGCTGCTGCTGATGGCCATCTCGCTGGTCATCGCGGTGCGGCAGGACTGGCATGCCGAGGATGCGCGCGAGCGGCACTTGCACAGGAAGCTGCGCGAGTGGGTCTATCGCGAAGATGCAGCGACAGGAAACCAAGAGCACCATTGAGTCCGGCGGATAAACCGGAAGAATTGCCTGATGCGCTTGAAATTAACTTATTGTTTTTCAAGGAAAAATAGTTAATATCATCCGGAATATCAACCGGAATTGGATATGGCATCTATCCCGCCTGAGAGGGTGGCAGTTTTCGACTCCGTGCATCAGTTCGAGCCGTTGTTGCCAGCGCACCGGCTGGACGAGCTGCGCGACATCACCCGGACGGTCTTCGAGAAGGCGGCCGCACTGAGAAACGTGGCGAGCGAGCCGGTTCGCAACGCTGTGCGCGAGGTAGTGCGATCCATGAACTCGTACTACTCGAATCTGATCGAAGGCCAAGGAACGCACCCGGTCAACATCGAGCGCGCGCTGCGCAAGGACTTCTCGGCCAAGCCGGACGTCGCCAGAAGACAGCGCCTGGCGACAGCCCATATCGAGGCAGAGATCGAACTCGAACGCAAAGTGACGACCGAAGCCGCTGCGCTTGGCAGTGCCTTCTTGCAAGAGGCGCATCAGAGTCTCTACGGTCGACTGAGCGAGCAAGACCGGCTGTCGGATGAGGGCCGCGTCATCGTTCCAGGGGAGTGGCGAAAGGTCGATGTTCGCGTTGGCCGGCATCAGCCGCCAACCTGGGAATCACTGCCAAGGTTCCTGGCCCGCATGGATGAAGTCTATGGCCGCCTCAAAGGCCTGGATGCCGTGCTCTACACCATTGCGTGTGCGCACCACCGCATGATGTGGACCCATCCGTTCGAAGATGGGAACGGGCGTGCAGTGCGCCTGCAGACGCACTGTGCGATGCATCTTCTTGGCGGTGGTCTGTGGTCGGTCAATCGAGGTTTGGCCCGGGATCGCGAACGCTACTACCTTATGCTCGACGAGGCCGACAGCATGCGGCAAGGCGATCTCGATGGGCGTGGCAACCTGAGTGAAAGGATGCTCTGGCAGTGGTGTCGGTATTTCCTGGGGGTCTGTATCGACCAGGTTGACTTCATGACCCGCATGCTTGAGTTGGGGCAACTCAAGGAGCGCCTGGCAAGCTGGGTCGTGCTGCAGCGCTCGCGCCTTGATGCTCCGGAGTATCGAGAAGAGGCCGTGCTCCCTCTCCAGATGCTTGCGGCAGCAGGAACGCTCACGCGTGGTGAGTTTTCTCGAATGACCGGCCTGGAGGAGCGCACCGCGCGCAAGGTCATCTCCAGGCTCTTGAAGGATGGCCTGCTTGCCAGCCAGAGCCACAAGGATTCGCTAAGGCTCGCCTTTCCGCTGGAATCGTTGAGCATCCTGTTTCCGAACCTCTATCCAGAAGCTGCGGTGGCGGTCGTGGACTGACTGCGGACTCCGCCCGGGCGACAATCCGCAGATCATGAATTTCCGAAGATTCCTCGGGCCGCTGGTTGGCCTTGCCCTGATCGCCGCCTCCTACCGCGCCTACGGCTGGGGCGGCGTGGCCCTGGTCACCGGCGGTCTGGTCATGTTCCTGCTGCTGCATTTCAACCGCACCATGACCGTGCTGCGGCGCGCGGCCGACCGGCCTATCGGCAGCGTGGCCAGCGCCGTCATGCTCAATGCCAAGCTGCGCAAGGGCGTGAACGTGCTGCACGTGATCGCAATGACGCGCGCCTTGGGCGAGCTGCGCTCCCCCAAGGACCAGCAGCCGGAGATGTTCCGATGGACGGACGCCGGCGGCTCGTATGTCGATGCCGAGTTCTACGGCGGCAAGCTGCGCAGCTGGAACTTGACGCGTCCCGATGCCGACGCGGCCGATCAGACTGGTCAGGCCGTCGAGCCGCCGGCTTCCGGCCCGGTGTAGGGCGTCGACCAGAGCAGCGTCACGCGCAGGCCGTGGCCGCCGCTTGCGTTCGGCTCGCCGTCGCCCAGCGCAATTTCGATGCCGTGGCGCGCGCAGATTTCCCGGACGATCGCCAGGCCGAGCCCGCTGCCCTTGGTGTTGGAGCTCGGAAGGCGATAGAAGCGCTCGAATGCACGCGCTCGCTGTTCGGGCGCGATGCCGGGTCCGTTGTCGATGACCTCCAGGCAGGCCCGGCCGCCACTGCCGCGCCGCAGCACATGCACGGTGACCACGCCGCCGGGCGGCGAATAGACCACTGCGTTGTGCACCAGGTTCAGCACCATCTCGCGCAGCAGCAGCCGTTCGCCGTGCACGGGCACGGCTTCGTCCGCGGCCAGGCCCAGGTCGACGCCCTTCGCGCCGGCCTCGGCCAGCAGGCCGAAACTGACGCTGCGCGCCAGCTCGCTCAAGTCCAGCGATTCGGCCACCAGCGCCCGGCCCGGTTCGCTGCGGGCCAGCGAAAGCAGTTGCTCGACCAGGCGGCCGGTCGCGTCCGTCGAGGCATCGAGTTCTTCCACCACCGAGCGCATGGCTGGCAGGCTGGTCTGCATCAGGGCATGGCCGATCTGGGCGCGCAGCACCGTCAACGGCGTCTTCAGCTGATGCGACGCGTTGGCAACGAAGCGCACCTGCGCCTGGCTCAACTCGCGCTGGCGACCGGTGTGGGTGTTGATGGCGTCGATGAGCGGGCGCACTTCCGCCGGCACTTGCGCGGTAGCGATCGGCTCGAGGTCGTTGGCCGCGCGCTGGCGGATGTCCTCGCGCAGCCGTGCCAGCGGCGCCAGGCCGCGCTGCACGCCCAGCGCGATCAGGCCGGCCGCCGTGAGGATGAGCAGCAGCTGCACGAGGGACGAATCGGCCACGATGCGGCGCGTCAGCCGGCGCCGCGCATCGAGCGTCTCGGCCACCTGGACCAGCAGCCGGCGCGGGCTCGACGAGGTGGGCAGCACATGCGCGAGTGCCACCACGCGCACCGCCTGGCCCT
Source organism: Pseudomonadota bacterium (assembly GCA_018241905.1). Classification (GTDB taxonomy): domain Bacteria; phylum Pseudomonadota; class Gammaproteobacteria; order Burkholderiales; family Burkholderiaceae_C; genus Variovorax. The sequence goes on along the minus strand of JAFECZ010000428.1, from coordinate 1,260 downwards.
TGTATTCCGCGTCGTAGAAGACCGGCTCGCCGGCCTGCGGCGGCGCCGCGGGCGGCGGCAGGTCTTCGTAGCCGGTGATGGTGGCGCCGTCGCGAGCGTCGGCCACGCGGTAGAAGATGCGGTCCTGTGCGTCGGTGCGCAGCATCTCCAGCGCCGCGTGCGGCAGCTCGAGCACGACCTCGCCGTCTTCAGCGCTGGCGATGCCTGCGCCGATGACCAGCGCCGAGCCGAGCAGCGTGCGGTCATAGGCCTCGTGCGCCTGCTGCAGGCTGCGCTCGTACCCGACCGCGAAGCCCAGCCCCCACAGCACCAGCGTGGGCACCAGCAGCCAGGCCAGCAGCAGGTTACGCAGCCGCATCGGCGACGGGTTCGAGCGCGTAGCCCAGGCCGCGAAGGGTGTGGATCGCGGCGCCGCTGCCTTCGAGCCGCTTGCGCAGCCGGTGCACGTACAGCTCCACCGCCTCGTTGCTGAGCACCACGTCGGCATTGCGCAGGCGGTCTGCCAGAAGGGGCTTGCTCACCGGCTGGCCGGTGTGGGTGATCAGCATCTCCAGCAGGTCGTGCTCGCGCGGCGGCAGGTCGAGCACCGGCCGGCCGTGCAGCCTGAAGCGGCGCGACGCGGTGTCGAAGGCCAGCGCACCCACCTGCAGCAGCGCCTGGCCCGCGCCGACGTTGCGCCGGTGCAGGGCCCGCACGCGGGCTTCCAGCTCGGCCAGGTCGAAAGGCTTGGGCAGGTAGTCGTCGGCGCCGGCATTCAGTCCCTGGACGCGGTCCCAGGTGTCGCCGCTGGCGGTGAGGGAACATGACGGGCACCTTGTCGCCGCGCGCGCGCAGGCGGCGCAGGATCTCGATGCCGTCCAGGTGCGGCAGGGCCAGGTCGAGCACGACCACGTCGAAGGCATGCTGCTTCAGGCGCGCATCGGCGGCCAGCCCGTCGCTGCAGGTTTCGACCGAGATGCCCAAAGCGCCCAGCGAGCGGGTCAGCGTTTGAACCAGTTGGAGATGATCCTCGACGAGCAGAATGTGCATGGCGGTCGGGGGAGCTTACCCAAGCCACGATAATTCGAGCGAAAAGCAAGCGCGAACGATGCAGATATGGGGAGAATGACATGGAAATGGGGCGAAGAACCGTGGCCAGGGCGGCGCTGGGCATTGCCGCGCTCGGCACGATGCCGATCTCGTTCCCATCGACGCGTGCGCAGCGCGTGTGCGTGCTTTCCACCACCGAGACGAGCGCTGCGCAGCCCCTGATTGCCGCCT
>JAFECZ010000427.1 GCA_018241905.1 Pseudomonadota bacterium | reverse complement strand
CACCACCACGCGGTCCGACACGCCCATCACCAGGCCCATGTTGTGCTCCACGATCAGGATCGAGCTGACCAGCTGGCCGCGCACCGATTTCAGGATCTCGCCGAACTGGCGCGCCTCCTGGCTGTTCAGGCCGGCGGCGGGCTCGTCGAGCATGAGGATCTCGGGCTTGGCAGCCAGCGCCAGCGCCACTTCGAGCAGGCGCAGTTCGCCGCAGGACAGCACCGATGCCGGCGTGTCCATGCGATGCGCCAGGCCCATGGTGCGCACGATGCGCTCGGCGCTCTCGCGCGCCGCCGCCTCGGTGGCGCGCACCGCGCGGCCGGGGAAGAAGGTGCGCCACAGCGGCTGCTTCGCCTCCATGTAGTGCCCGGTGAGCACGTTCTCGAGCACCGTCAGCGACTTCAGGATGTTGGTCTTCTGGAAGCTGCGCACAATGCCCATGCGGGCCATGTGATAGGGCTTGCGCCCCGTCACGTCGCTGCCGCCGAAGCGCACCTGGCCCGCGCTGGGCGTGTAGAAGCCGGTGATCAGGTTGAAGCAGGTCGTCTTGCCCGCGCCGTTGGGCCCGATCAGGCCGACGATCTCGCCGGGGTGCACGTCGAAGCTGATGTCCTTGACCGCATGGATGCCGCCGAAGGACTTGCCCAAGCCGCGCACTTCGAGGGCGCGCGGCGCGTTCATCGACAGGGTCGTCGCGCTCATGCCGCCCTCCTCTCTGCCTTGGGCGCCACGATGGCGGGCGCCTGCGCCTTGCGCGCTTCGCGCCACTGCACGACGAAGCCCATCAGGCCGCGCGGCAGGAAGAGCACGATGGCGATCACGGCCAGGCCGAAGATCGACAGGCGCAGCTCCTTGGCCTCGCGCAGGTATTCCTCCAGGAAGGTCACCAGCAGCGCACCGATCAGCGGCCCCACCAGCGTGCCCTTGCCGCCGATGAGCACCATGATGATCATGCTCACCATGAAGGCGAAGCGGAACACCTCGGGGCCGACGAAGGAGATGTAGTGGGCATAGAAGCCGCCCGCCATGCCCGAGAGCAGTGCACCCAGCACCAGCGCCAGCATCGAATAGCTCAGCGGCCGGATGCCGATGGACTGCGCCACGTAGCGGTTCTCGCGCACGGCCACCGCCGCGCGGCCGGCGTTGGAGTGCACGAAGCGGAAGCTCAGGTACAGCGTGACCGCCAGCAGCACCCAGGCCACCGCGTAGTAGAACTGCTTGGCGCCCAGGTTGCCCGCGTCGCCCAGCAGCGCCGGCTGCGGGACTCCGGCAATGCCCATGGGGCCGTTGGTCAGGCCGATCCAGTTGTCGGCCACCAGGCGCAGCACCTCGGCGAAGGACAGCGTCACGATCACGAAGAACGGACCCTGCAGCCGCAGCGTGATGCCGCCGATGACCACGCCCACCACCGCGGCCAGCAGGCCGGCCACCGGCACGGTGGCCCACATCGGCCAGCCGTACTGCGTGGAAAGAATGGCGGCCGCGTAGGCGCCGGTGCCCAGGAAGGCCGTGTGGCCGAGCGAGAACTCGCCCACGTAGCCGACCACCAGGTTCAGGCTGCTGGCCAGCACGGCATAGAACAGCACCATGATGGCGATGTGCAGCAGGTACTGGTCGCGCACCACCAGGGGCAGCAGCGCAGCCAGGGCCATCAGGGCCACAAGACAATGCTTCTCGAACTTCATCATGCGCGCTCCGCCCGCTTGGAAAAGAGGCCATAGGGCCGGAAGACCAGCGTGAGGATCACCAGCGCGAAGCCGATGATGTCCACCCAGCCGGTGGCCACGTAACCGCCCCACAGGGCCTCGACCACGCCCAGCAGCAGCCCGCCGGCGATGGCGCCCGCGAAGCTGCCCATGCCGCCCAGGATCACCACCACGAAGGCCTTCATGCTGACCAGCCCGCCGACGGCGACCTGCGCCGAGTAGATGGAGCCCAGCAGCATGCCGGCCATGGACGCGATGACAGTGCCCATGGCGAAGGTGGCCGCGTACACGTTGGCGGTGCGCACGCCCACGAGCTGTGCAGCCATCGGGTCCTGGAAGGTGGCGCGCATGGCGCGGCCCAGGCGCGTCTTGTGGATGACCAGCCAGGCAGCAAGGATCAGCAGCGCGCACGCCGCCACCGCGAACACGCGCAGCTTGGTGAGCACCACCGTGCCGAGGAACATCGGGCCGGCGGAGATGGGCGCCTCCACCTTCAGCGGCGCGGTGCCCACCGCCAGCAGCGCGGTGTTGGCCAGGAAGATCGACAGCCCGATGGTCAGCAGGATGCCGGGCTCTTCGCCCTGGTTGCGGATGCGTTCGATGAGGAAGCGGTCGACCAGCCAGCCGAAGGCGCCCATGGCGAGCGCCACCAGCACCAGGCCGCTGAAGAAGTCCAGGCCCAGGCGGGTGGTGGCCCACCAGCCCATCACGCCGCCGAGCATGTAGAGCTCGCCGTGGGCGAAATTGACCACGCGCATCAGGCCCAGGATCAGGGTCAGTCCCAGCGCGGAGAGCGCATAGAACGAACCCGTCACCAGTCCGTTGGCGAGGTACTGGGGAAGCAGTTCCATCGTGTCGGGTCCTGCTCGATCAGGGCTTCTCGGTGGCGGCCTGCGCGACCACGTTCGGCTCGCGCTTGCTGATCTGCACCAGCACCACGTCGAAGCCGTAGCCCTCGCCCTTGTCGGTGAAGCGGTAGCGGCCGTTGGGCGCGGCGTAGTCGGTCTTGCGCAGGGCATCGCGCACGGCCTCGGGCTCGGCCTTGCCGGCGCGCTGCACGGCGTCCAGCATGATGTTCATGGCGTTGTAGCCGGCCGCGCCGTACTTGCCGGGCTTCTCCTTGTAGGCCTTGGCGTACTGCTCGACGAAGGCCTTGTTGCGCTCGTTGGCCAGGCTCGACGCATAGGGCACCGCCGCGTAGATGCCTTCGGACGCATCGCCGGTGAGACCGATGAAGTCGGACGTGGCCCACGAGCCCACGCCGAAGATCTTGGTCTTGATGCCGAATTCCTTGAACTGCTTGACCAGGATGGAGCCGTCCTGCGTCTCGGCGGCCACGAACACGCCGTCGGCCTTGCTGGCGCGCAGCTTGGTCAGGAGCGTGTAGAAGTCGGTGGCGCCGTGGTCGAAGTACTCCTTCATCACGGTCTTCACGCCCAGTGCCTCCAGGTCCTTGGAGAAGTCCTCCACGCCGCCGCGGCCCCAGTCGTCGTTCACGCCGATGTAGGCCACCGTCTTGAGCTGCAGCTTGTCCGCCAGGATCTTGCTGAAGGTCTTGGACATGAGGCGGTCGGTCTCGGCCGAGCGGAAGAAGTACTGCATGCCCTTCTCCGTGAGGTCTGCCTTGGACGACACGCCGGTGACGAAAGGCACCTTGTACTTCTCGGCGACGGGCATCACGGCTGCGGTGGCCGAGCTGCAGAAGGCGCCCTGCAGCGCCACCACCTTGTCGCGCTGCACCAGCTTCTCCGCGGCGTTGACCGAGTTGGCCGGGCGGCACTGGCCGTCCTCGATCACCAGCTCGACCTTGCGGCCCAGCACGCCGCCGGCGGCATTGCGCTGCTCGACCGCCAACTTGGCGCCATTGACCGAGGCCAGGCCGTTGTAGGCGACCGAGCCGGTGAGCGGCTCGATCACGCCGATCTTGATCGTCTCCTGCGCATTCGCCACCGCCGACACGGCGAGCAAGCCCGCAAGGGACATCCGTTGAGACCACTTGTGCATTTCAAATTCTCCAGTTGCAACAGGCCATCCGGCACCACCAGGGCTGGGAGCCTCGGCAGACCGGTGCTAATAAATTAAACGATCAATTAATTAATGGCGCAAGGATAGGCACCTTGCACCAAAGCAGTGCTAGGGTTAACCCCGTAATTAATTGAACACTCGATTAGCAATCTTGGTGCCAGCGTAGGAGGCTGGCATCCGTAGCGTCGCCACTGATCCATCTTCTTGACCTGAGCAAGTCACGTCGAGGTCCTCCGTCCAGGTCGTGAAAGATCTAATCGGCATTGCTGCCGGTTCGTGCGTCGTTGTCCTCGCCACCAGCACGAATCTCTAGTGGCCTTGCGGTCGTTCGTCGAGGGGATCTTGAAGCCACCGGCGACAATGAATTGAATGAGTCAACGATTCGACTGCAGATATTTCAGCTCAGTAGCCCACCAAGCCGAGCGCGGGATGCACATCGTCTTCATCACAGCCTACGACGCACACGCCGTGGCTGCGTTCGAGCGTGGAGCGGTCGACTACGTGCTCAAGCCGTATCGCAGCGAGCGACTTGGCGAATCCGTGCGATGCGTCCGGGAACGCCCCGGGCACGCGCAGCCGGTCCTCGACAGTGTGCTGCGTGAGCTCGCGGCTGCCGTGCGACCGCGAGACTACCTGCGCTGGATCAACGCTTCGTCGGGCCAGGAGTTGCGCCTGATCACGGTCGACGAGGTTTTGCTACTTCCAGGCCGATGCCAAGTACACCCTGGTCATGACGGATGAGGGTGAGGCAATCATCCGGTGGCCACTCAAAGAACTGATTGAACAGCTTGATCCGAATCAGTTCTGGCAAGTACACCGCTCGACGATCGTCAACGCCAATGCGATCGCGGGCGTCAGTCGTGACCTGCGCGGCCGCGTGCGGCTGAAGCTCAAACACCGGCGCGAGCTTCTTCCGGTGAGCGA
>JAFECZ010000426.1 GCA_018241905.1 Pseudomonadota bacterium | reverse complement strand
TGGACGAGCCGTCGCGCGAACGCATGCTCAAGGACCTGCCGCTGCCCGCCTTCACCGAGCACACGCTGACCACGCTGCCGGCGCTGCGCCGGCAGCTGGCCGTCACGCGCGAGCGCGGCTGGTCGATGGACGACGAGGAGCACGAGCCCGGCATCCAGTGCTATGGCGCGGCGGTGCTGGGGGTGGACGGCCAGCCGCTGGCCGCCATCAGCGTGACGACGCTGCGCTTTCGCCGCAAGGACGATGTGCAGGCCGCCTACGTGCAGCCGCTGCTGGCGGCGTGCAGCGCCATTTCGCAGCACATCGCGGCGACGCCGCGGCTGTCTTCGGCCAGCCTGCTCTAGCGAACAGCTTCAGGGCACCCGCTCGTGCGGCTGCAGGTAGCGCCACTGCCCGGGCGGCAGGGCGGCCAGCGGCACGCGCCCGATGCGGATGCGCTTGATCGCCTCGGCCGTGAGGCCGGCGCGCTCGAGCATGTGCGGAATCTGGCCCGGCACCAGTCCTTTCATGGCAAATCGCAGCCCCGTGCCCGTGGCGCCCTGCCGGCCGATGCTCGCCCGGACCGGTGCGCGATTGAGCTGGGCCAGTTGCTGCGGCGTCACGGCGCCTGCCACGTCCACCGTCAGTTCGTGCTCGATGTAGTCGGCGTCCTCGGTGAACTTGCGCCCCACCCGCCACTCCTGGGTGAACACCAGGAGGCCGCTGGCCTGCGCGTCCAGCGGCGTCACGCAGCGCTGGGAAAGCACGTGGCGCGGCAGCATCGGGCGTGCCATGGCGCCGCTGCCGACGTGAAGGTTGGCCGGCACCAGCAGCGCAGCTGCATCCTCGGTGCGCAGCCCCGCCGGCTTGTGCAGCAGCAGCGTGACGGGCGGCACCTCCACCGCTCGCGCGCCGGGCTCGATGGCGACATCCTGCGCCGGCAGGACGCGGGCCTGCGGCAGCAGCGTCACCGTGCCGTCCACGCGCACGGCGCCGTTCTCGATGAGCAGCTCGGCTTCGCGCCGCGAACACCCTGCCAGGCCCGCCACGCGCTTGGCGAGGCGAACCCCTTGCGGATCTTCGGAAGTCATAAGGTCGACAGTGCCGAGGGCAGGGCGCCGGGACGCGAGGCCAGCTCGCGGATGCGCTCCACATGCGCCGCCAGCGAGCGCGCGGCCACGGGCCACAGCTGCTGCGGCACGTCGTCGTAGGCCATGGCCAGCCAGTCCTCGGGCGTGCCGGCCGGCATCTTGCGCATGGCGCGGGCGATCTTGGATTCGCGCTGCAGCCGATGCGTCTTGAGCTTGGCAATGGCGCCGCGAGCGTCGCCCAGCACATAGCCGTGCGCGGGCAGGATGAATTCGATGCCGCCGTCGGCGCAGGCCTCGTCCAGCAGGTCGAGCGACTCGAGGTACTCGGTCATGTTGCCATCCGGCGGATCGACCACCGTGGTGCTGCCGTTGAGCACGTGGTCGCCCGAGAGCAGCAGGCCGTCTTCCTCCAGCACCAGGCACAGGTGGTTGGCGGCATGGCCGGGTGTGTGGATGACGCGCAGCGTGTGGGTCACGCTCTCGCCGGTGGCCGCGTCGGTGCCGCTGAGCACCAGGCGCTCGCCGTGTTCCAGCGCCCGCTCGGGCGTGAAGCGCGCCGGCGGCCTGGCCGTGGGCGCGGAAGGCAAGCCCAGGATGGGCGGCTTGTGCGGGCACAAGGCCTGCAGCGGTTGGGCTCCCGGCGAATGGTCGGCGTGCGAATGGGTGCACACGATCAGCCGGATGTCGCCGTTCGTGGCCCGCCACAGGCGGCCCACGTGGTCGAAGTCGGCGGGGCCGGGGTCGATGACGATGAAGCCGGTGCTGGCATCGCCCACCACGTAGCTGTTGGTGCCCGGGCCGGTCATGGCCGAGGAGTTGCCGGCCGTCAGGCGCTGCACGTTCTTGAGCAGCGCCACCGGCTCGGTGTGCTGCCAGTCCAGCGCATGCAGCAGTTGGCCGTCGGGGCAGACCAGGGCCAGCTCGCCGTAGGGCGCTTCGTGCTCCATGTAGCGCACGTCTTCGCCGCGCAGGTGGGCACCGCGCGGGCAGCTGGTCCACAGCGGCTTTTCCTGCGCGCACAGCTGCAGCACCGAATCGACGCTGGAAAAGACCGTGAGCCGCTTGAGCGTGCGCAGGGTCGGGAAGATCATGTGGAAGCGCCCCTTGGCGTGGCGCGCCAGGGCATCGGCGGGGCGCACCCACACCGGCTCGAACTGCTCGGCGTCGTCCGATACCGGGATCTGGTCGGCGGGCATGCGCGCCACGAGGAAAGGCACGTCGAAGCGCTTGGACAGGTCGCGGTCGGTGATCCAGTGGGCCAGGGTGTAGACCTGGTCGGTGTCCAGGCGCAGGCCCCGCGCGGCGCATTGCTCGACGAACGAGAACGCGTTGTCGGCGCTGCGGTCCATGGCGGCGATCTCCGCGGCGCTGACCGGCGTACCGTCCGCGTGGTGCGCGAGCAGCACGCCCAGCTCCTCGAAGGTTTCGCGCACGGCGGTGATGGCCTGCGTCAGCTGCACCCGGCTCTGGGTGCGGCGGCGCGTGGAAATGGCACGCGCATGGGTGTCCGCATCGTCGATGACGCCGCCGGGGAAGACGTAGGCGCCGGGGGCGAAGCTGGCCTTTTCCGAGCGCCGGGTCATCAGGACCTCGAGGCCCTCCGGGCCGTCGCGAAGCAGCAGCACCGTCGCCGCCGCCCGCGTGGGCGCCGGCTCTCGGTAGGGGTGTAGCTGTTGGGAAGGGCGGACCATGCGGCGATTATCGAACCGCGCAGCTTAAACCGGTGGGCGCCCGGCCCCAACGACTCGTAACGTCTGCGTGGCAATTGCCCAACGCGTCGTGGTGCGCCATTCAAACCTTGGTTTGCAGCCGGCGCACGGCCGGTCCGGAAATCGCGACGCGGTGCCCCGCGCCGGCCGTTGCGCCGTTACGCCATTACTTCGGCTGCGCGATGACGATCCAGTTGACGCCGAACTTGTCGACAACCATGCCGAAGCTCTCGGAGAAGAAAGTTTTTTCCTGCGGCATCTCGACCCGGCCGCCTTCGCTGCTGAGCGCCGCGGCCGCCTTGCTCGCGGCGGCCGCGTCGGCCACGCCGATGGTCAGCGAGAAGCCCTGGAACTTGGCTGCGTCCCCGCCGCGGCAAAAGCCGTCCGAGGCCAGCAGCACCGTCGTTCCGATCTTGAACTCGCAGTGCATCACCTTGTTTTCGCTGCCGGGCGGCAGCTTCATCTTCGCGGATTCGGGATCGGGGCTTTCCTTGTTGCGCATCAGCATGGTCACTTCGGCGCCGACGGCCTTCTTGTAGAACTCGAGCGCCTCTTCGCAACGACCTTCGAAAAAGAGGTAGGGCTGAACCAGCATGTGAACTCCTGTGGATGAAATGAAAACGGAAGGAACGGGTATTTGTGTACACCGTCCACAAACGATAGCAGCAATAATGGACACTGTCCACTTTGGAGGGGAAATGCAGGATCAAGACCACGTTGCCGACATCCGTCCGCCCGCGCGGGGCACGTATCGCCATGGCGACCTGCGCCGTGCCTTGCTCGACGCGGGCATCGAGCTGGCGCGTGCCGGCGGCCCGCAGGCGGTGGTGCTGCGCGAGGCCACGCGCCGCGCCGGCGTGGCGCCCAATGCCGCCTATCGCCACTTCGAGAGTCGCCAGGCGCTGCTCGATGCGGTGCGCCTGGCGGCGCTGACGCAGCTGGCGCAAGCCATGGGAAAGGAAGTGGCCGGCGTGCGCCGTGCGCGCAATTCGGCGGCCTATGCGCGCGACTGCCTCAGCGCGGTGGGCACGGCCTACCTTCGCTTTGCCCAGGAAGAGACCGGCCTGTTCCGTTCTGCCTTCGTGCCGCCCGATCCGCAAGAGCCCGAGCAGCCCGGCGGGCGCCCGGCCAAGGCGCAGCCCGGGCTGCCGCATCCCTTTCTGCTGCTCGGTTCGGTGCTGGACCGCATGGTGGAGTCCGGCGTGCTGCCGGCCTCGCGCCGGCCCGGCGCCGAGTACCTGGCCTGGTCGGCGGTGCACGGGCTGGCCATGCTGGTCATCGACGGGCCGCTGGCCGTCATGCCGCGCAAGGAGGCCCAGGCGCTGGGCCGGCGCCTGCTCGACATGGTGGAAAAGGGCCTGTGAGCGTCGAGTCTGGCGCGGCGCACGGATAATCCGCAGCCATGCGTGTTCACTTCACCAAGATGCAGGGCGCCGGCAACGATTTCGTCGTGCTGGACGAAACGGCCGCACAGCTGGGCCTTTCTGCCGATCAATACCGCTTCCTGGCCAACCGCCACTTCGGCGTGGGCGCCGACCAGATCCTGAGCGTGCGGCCCTCGCCGGCGCAGGGCGTTGACTTCGAATACGTGATCCACAACGCCGACGGCGGCGAGGTGGAGCAATGCGGCAACGGCGCGCGCTGCTTCATGCGCTTCGTGCGCGAGCGCGGCCTCACCGCCAAGAGCGCCGTGCGCGTGCAGACGCTGTCGGGCGTGATCGAGCCGCGCATGGGCGACGACGGCCGGGTGACGGTCGACATGGGCGCGCCCATCTTCGAGAACGACCGCGTTCCTTTCGACGCCGCGGGCCTGAGCCCGGTGGCCACGGGCAACTGGTACCAGTGGCATTTGGCCCTGGGCACCCATGCCGGCAGCGCCATCGTGGCGGTTTCC
>JAFECZ010000425.1 GCA_018241905.1 Pseudomonadota bacterium | reverse complement strand
AGGTCCCCCCGCCCGGACTGCGTCGTGGCAAACACATGCCAGGCCGCCATGAACATCGCAGCAATCACGGGCCCGATGACAAAGCCGTTGATGCCGAACAAGGCCAGCCCGCCCACGGTCGACATCAGCACGATGTAGTCGGGCATCTGCGTGTCCTTGCCCACCAGCACGGGGCGCAGGACGTTGTCGATCAGGCTGATGACGAACACGCCGATCAGCGTCAGCGTCACGCCTTGCCAGATGCTGCCGGTGGCCAGGAAGTACACCGCCACTGGCGCCCAGATCAGCGCCGCGCCCACCGCCGGCAGCAGCGACAGGATCGTCATCACCACGCCCCACAGCAGCGCCCCTTGCACGCCCAGCCCCCAGAACGCCAGGCCGCCGATCAGGCCCTGCACCACCGCCACCACGATGTTGCCCTTGACCGTAGCGCGCACCACCGTGATGAACTTGTCGAGCAGAAAATCGGCATGCGGCTTGGCCAGCGGCAGCGCGTTGCGCACGGTGGCCGACAACTGCGCGCCGTCGCGCAGCAGGAAGAACAGCATGTACAGCATCAGCCCGAAGCTGATGAGGAACTCGAAGGTGTTCTGCCCGAGGGCCAGCGCACGCGAGGCAATCTGCTGGCTGGCCGCCGCGGCACCACGCGCCACCTTGTCGAGCATGGCCTGCAGGTCGCCCAGGCCGATGCGGTCGAGCAGGTCCATGGCCCAGCGCGGAATGGCGTTGATCATCTGCTGCAGATAGCGCGTGAAGCTCATGTCGCCCGAGCGCATGCGCTGAGACACGTTGGCCGCTTCGCCCACCAGCGACATCACGATCATCACCAGCGGCAGGATCACGATCACCAGCGCCACCGTGAGCGTGACGAGCGCCGCCAGGTTGCGCCGCCCCTTCATCCTTTGCACCATCCGCCTGTAGATCGGCGTGAACAGAATCGCCAGCGCCACGCTCCACATCACTGCGCCCGCAAAGGGCAGCAGCACCCAGCAGAAAGCCACGGTGATTGCTGACAGCAGCAGCAGGAAAGCGCCGCGCTCGAGTTGGGGAGTACGCATGGTCGGTCAGCCGACTTTAGCCCAGCCGGCCGAAGGCGCAGCCATGCGCGCTGCCGCTGCGCATCGATCAGCGGTCGAGTTGCCGCAGGTGTGGGCCCAGCAGGCTCGCCGCGCCCTGCAGCAGCGTGAATTCCTCGTCGGGCAAGGCCACGCTGTGCATGTCGAAGTGGCTCAGGGTGCCCCACATCGAGCCGTCGTCCGGCAGTGTCAACGGCACGCTGTGATACGAAATGACTACACCCTGGTACGGGTTGCCGTCCAGCCGCCGGTCCTGGCGCGAGTCCTCGGTCCTGAACATCTGGTCGCGCAGCACGAACTGGCAGAAGCTGTGCTTGAACGGCACGGCCAGCAGGAAGTCGGGCCGGACCTGGTCGAGCTTGTCGTGCAGCAGGGCGTTGCGCAGCAGATCGCCGTCGAAGCGGTAGACGGCGGTGTAGCGGTGAGGCACGCCGTTGTTCAGGTATGCCAGCAGGGCGCCCGGGCCGCCGTCCGAGAGGGCGGCGCGCAGGGCTTCGAGTGTGCGCATGGTCTTCGCTCCCGGTGGGTTCATGAACGACGATGATGGAAGCTGGCGCTGCTTGTTCACTATGGCAGGCGAGCCGGGGCTTGTCCATAGACAGTGCCCGATGATGCCGATGTGCGCGGCGCGCGGGGCTGGTCTACGATGCCGCGCATGATGATGAATACGCTTGAACTACGCGGCGGCGCGGCCCGCATTCCGGTGCTGGGCATGGGCACATGGCACATGGGCGAAGACCGCGGGGAGCACGCGGCGGAATTGGCCGCCCTGCGCGCCGGTATCGCCATGGGGTACCGGCTCATCGACACGGCGGAGATGTATGGCGAAGGCGGCGCGGAGCGCCTGGTGGGCGAGGCCGTGTCGCAGGCGGTGCGTGCCGGCGACGTGGAGCGCGAAGACCTGTTCATCGTCAGCAAGGCCTACCCGCACAACGCGGGCCGCGCCGGCCTGCCGGCTGCCTGCGAATGCAGCCTGGAGCGCCTGGGCCTGGACTACCTGGACCTGTACCTGCTGCACTGGCGCGGCGAGTATCCGCTCAAGGAAACGGTGGACGGCATGCGTGCCCTGGTGGCGGCCGGCCGCATACGCCAATGGGGCGTGAGCAACCTCGACATCGACGACATGGAAGAGCTGGTGGACGCCTGCGGCGGCGAAGCGAAGCTCGATTGCGCGGTGAACCAGGTCTATTTTTCGGTGAGCGAACGCGGTGCCGAGTTCAGTCTCCTGCCCTGGCAGCAGGCGCGGTCGATGCCGCTCATGGCCTACAGCCCGGTGGACCAGGGGGCGGTGATGCACGACGCGGGCCTGGCGAAGATCGCCAGCAGCCTGGGCGTCAGCGCCGCGCAGCTGGCGCTGGCCTGGGTGCTGTCGCGCCAGGGTGCGGTGGCCATTCCCAAGGCGGTGCGCCAGGCGCACCTCAAGCAGAACCTGGAGGCTGCGCAACTGGTGCTCAGCCCGCAGGTGCTGGAAGAGATCGACCGCCTGCACCCGCCGCCCCAGCGCAAGCGGCCGCTGGCCATGATCTGACTCGCCGCGCTGCCTGCCGATCGGGTAGTGCCCATGCGCGCAGGGCGTACATTGCGGTTCATGAAGACCTTTTACCGCCTTGCCGCCGCGGCGCTGCTTGCCTGCAGCGCCGCGGCCGGCCACGCACAGGGCGCCAGCTGCGAAGACATTCGCGCACAGATCGACGCCAAGGTGCGCGCGTCCGGCGTCAACGATTTCTCCCTGTCCATCCTCGATGCCGATGCGCCCAGCACCGGCCGCGTGGTCGGCAGCTGCCAGATGGGCACCAGGAAGATCGTCTATGACCGCAGCGCGTCTGCGCAACAGCAGCAGCCGGAGCAGGCACCGCAACAGCAGCAGCGGCCCAGGCCCAAGTCCTCCTCACCCATCATCACCGAATGCAAGGACGGATCGGTGAGCATGGGCGGCGATTGCAAACCCTGATCCTTTCCCTCAACGAAGCAGGCCGACCCATGAGCTCGACACCTTCCGATCCCATCGACAGCTGGCACCGCGTGCTCAAGGAGCGCAACTTGCATGCGCTGGACGTGCTGCTGGCGCCCGATGCCGTATTCCATTCGCCCGTCGTCCACACGCCGCAGGCCGGGCGCGCCATGACCAAGGCCTATCTCGCAGCCGCGCTGCAGGTGCTGGGCAACGACAGCTTTCGCTACGTGCGCGAAGTGCGGCAGGGGCGCGATGCGGTGCTGGAGTTCGAGCTGGAGCTCGATGGCATCCACATGAACGGCGTCGACATGATCCGCTGGAACGAGCAGGGCCAGATCATCGACTTCAAGGTCATGGTGCGCCCGCTGAAGGCCATCAACCTCCTGCACCAGAAGATGGCGGCCATGCTGCAGGCAAAGTCCGGCAATGGCTGAGACCGCGCAAACGCAAACGCAGGCGCCGCAGCAGCGCTGCGCATGGGCCGGCAGCGATGCGCTCATGCAGGCCTATCACGACGACGAGTGGGGCGTGGCCGAGCGCGACCCGCGCGCCCTCTGGGAATGCCTGATGCTCGAAGGCTTCCAGGCCGGCCTGTCGTGGATCACCGTGCTGCGCAAGCGCGAGGCCTTTCGCGAAGCCTTTCACGGCTTCGATCCGGCACGCGTGGCGCACATGGGCGAAAAAGACGTGGCGCGACTGCTGGAGAACCCCGGCATCATCCGCTCGCGCGCCAAGATCGAGGCCACCATCCAGGGCGCGAAGATCTTCAACGAGATGACGGCCAGGGGCGAAGACTTCGGCGACTTCTGCTGGTCCTTCACCCAGGGCCAGGTGCTGCGCGGCAACGGCAGCACGGTGCCGGCGAGCACCGCGTTGTCCGAGACCATCTCGAAGGAACTCAAGCGGCGCGGCTTCAAGTTCGTGGGGCCGACCATCGTCTACGCCTGGATGCAGGCCGTGGGCATCGTGGACGACCACGCGGCCACCTGCTTCAAGCGCCACCCGCACAACAAATCGAAAGGGGCATGAGCCCATGGACTACCCACCCGCCAAGCGCTTGCGCGTCGGCCAGCCCATCACGCCAGAGCAGTTCGACGAACTGAGCGACGAGCAGCTCGAGCGGCTGGTGCCCAAGGCCTACCGCGAATACTTTCCCGGCAAGGACTTCTGCGCCGACGGTCATTTCTACCTGCACGACGGCAGTGCATGGAGTTTCTACCGGGGTGGTTTCCTGGACGAGTAGGGCGGGGCTGGTAGTTCTCCTACAGACAGCGGGCGCGCGAACGTCCATCGTCGGCCCATGACACAGCCCATCGAACTCCTCGTCGAAGAGCCTGCTCCGGGCTCTTATGTCTGGCGCCTGCTGCTCACGGACGAGCAGGGCGGCCACCCGCGGGTGCTGCGCATGGCACCCGATCCGGCCGACAGCTACGAAGTCGCGTTGGCCGCCGGCCAGGCTGCGCTGCGCAGCGAGATTCGGCGCCATTCGAGCGTGGCGGACTAGCCGCGCGCAGGGAAAAGAGAATCCCGCCCGTTCAGGCGGGCGTGGCGAACTCGGGCCCGTCGTAGCTGGTGGGCACGTGCAGGCGCCCGTCCGCAATCTCGGCGGCGACCCGCTCGATGCGCTCGCGCACCGGGGCCGCAACGTCCGGCGCCAG
>JAFECZ010000424.1 GCA_018241905.1 Pseudomonadota bacterium | reverse complement strand
GAGGAGGTTGAGGAGGTTGAGGAGGTTGAGGAGGTTGAGGAGGTTGAGGAGGTTGCGGCAGGATGCGATGTTCATTTGGCATTCGCCCCGCGATTCACTTGTTGCTGTCCGTTCCATCCGTCAAACTCGCTCGACTACACATTCGAGGGATTGCAAAGTGGTCGATGTCTTGGGGCCCGACAAATACTCTCCGGAGCTTGGTGACTGGCGTTTGATGAAGACCGGGTGGGTCACGGCAATTGGCGATGAGCAATTGGAGACCCCAAAGGTCTTTCGAGGGAGCACCGTATTCCTTCCACATGGGGGCAATGAATTCTCATTTCCTTCACCTTCGGCGACTGCGCTTCATCTCAACGCAGCTTGGAAGGCTGCCCGTCGCGCACGAGCCATCAAGAACAGGCTGTCCGTTCACGTCTTCGCCGCCAAGAACGGGCAATTTACGGTGCAGGCCCCTGAAGGGGAGATAGCTGCCTTGTTCGACTACTTCGAGGAAATGATTTTCATAGCGTTTGGAAGCTTCGGGGCCGTCGAAGCGTATTGCAATCAGCTCATTGTCGAATCCGGTGTCACTCAGATCAGGTCAAAGCGCAAGAATGGAGACATCGTCATGGTCCCCCCTGAGCAGGCCGAGCGCGATGCATCAACCGATGAAAAGCTGAAGCGAATAGTCCCTGATCTCCTTGGTATCCCCACTCCATCCGGCAAGAAGGTGTGGGAGGCATACCTTCGGATCAAGCGAAAAAGAGATGCTGTGACCCACTTCAAGCGACATGACCAGATGCGCCATGCCGATCGGGCCCACGAGCCCACGGTACTGTTCGACCTCTATGCGCTGGACTGCTTTAGCCTTCCTGAGGACGCCATGGAGGTGCTTAGGTATCTTCAGCCGGGTGAGCTCCAACGTTGGATGAAGAATCCTGAGTGGATGCGAGAGAACGGGACAGCAGCGGTCCTATGACCACTTACGTGCTCGACACCTGCGTTTTCAACAGGGCCCTGGAAGGAAAGTTCGACCGATCCGACCTAGCGGGCGAGGCCGAATTCGTTGTCTGCCACATCCAGATTGAGGAACTGAACAACACCAAGGATATGGACAAGGAGCAGCGCATGCGACTACTGCTCAAGCTTACGGAGCTTAGACCGACGTTGGTGCCTACGGAGAGCATGGTTTGGGACAGGGGCACCTCGCGACGGTAGTTGGGCAACAAGGCGGTGCCGTGAAGTTCATTTCTCCATAAAGAATGAGAGACGGGCTCCCAAGGGAGAGGAGCGGTGACGGGCATGACCGAAGTGCGCCCGCCTTCGGTACGACCTCACCATCGCGGTTCCCTCGGAGCCGCTACCTCACTAGGCGAGCGACCGATTACGGCGTCGGCGTCTGCAGGTCCGGCAGGTAGGCCCCAACTTCCAGACCCAGGTTGCAATAGCGGCTAGCGCCAGTTAAATCTGGGAATAGAGACAGGTGATTGATATTCATTCGGTTAAGGACCCGCAGGCAGTCCTGTCGCGTGGCGCTCGAGATAGAGAACCTTGTCAGGACGGTGCGCTGAATATCCCCCTTAAACTCATGCCGTACCCAGTCGTCAATTGACACACCGTCCGGACCTCGCGTGAAGAGGCCGCCCTGATTCACCAAGCGCGGATTCTCGTCGGACATGGGGCGTACGAACTCAACTATTGGCGGCCGCTCGGGACCAGCGTGGACGGCCGCGATGCGCCGCGATTGCTCGGTCGGTCCGATTGTCGACAGTGCCCAGATGCATCGATGCGTCGGGGCTGGGCTCGCATCATCGGCGAACGCGAAGAACGCAGCGACGAATGGCGAAGTTGTCCAGTCCAGGAGCGGCGTGGCGAGACCGAAATGCTGCCCGAGTGCCCACCATTCATTCTCGGAGATGTTGTTGTCCGGATGCGCGCCGCGCCGACCGCGCGTGGCGAGTCTGAAGGCCTCTAAGTGCGCGCGATACTGCAACTGAAGCGGTTGCCGCCTCATCGCCTGCGCCATGCGCATGATTGGGTTGGTCACATTGCGTCCGCCTGGAATCTCGCGTTTCCAGAGCAATCGATCAAGTGTCGGTCGCAACTGCCAGGCTGGATCCCGCTGCCCGCGCCAGACCAAGTGGGTGTTGTACTGGTTTCGCTCTGAAACGACCTCGTGGAACGCGTCCCAGTTCTTCAGCACGACCTCCCGGATGCCGTCCACGGTGTCTGAGGAGCTTTTGCGTCTCGTGGCCACGGGTCCCTCCTGACTTTGGCTTTGGATGCTTGCCTGGTCTCGCGCAATTGCGTTGGAAGGAATATGGCGCGTCTGGACGGATAACAAATTGGGCGCGCGTATTCGCCCCGAGTCGTCATCAAAATTGCGGATCTAAGGGAGTAGGACGTCCGGAGTCAGCCGTTCACGGTTATTAGTGAAGACGCTGGGCAACGAGACCGCATCGTCAATGGCCGAGCGGCTCCCCGCATCGTCTGGGGTCTTCGTCTGCACGGTGGGCGGATCAACTTCCAGCTCGTAAGGGCAGTCACGCGCCGACCGGGAGGAGAGATATTTCAGCACCCTGTTGAGGCCCTGATGCTGCCGGCCGCAATTTTCCCGGGACTTTGCTCTCCGGAGCCTCCGCAACCTGCCGGTTACCCGCCATCGGGAACGCCTCGTCGAAACGACCGCAAACGCTGCGAGCCGGGCAGGGCGATTCGGCGGTTCAGTGCCCTGAAGATTCGCTCACTGTATTTCGAAGCAGCCGTTCAATACCGCGAACTGGCGCGTGGGCTCCCTTAGCGCCGCAAGCGGGTGATGATTCCGTCTTGAGCGCCGAGCATGCGTCCATAACGGGTGGACGTGGCTTGGTCGCTGAGCGTACCCGGCCAATGCGCCACTTGGCTGCGCGAGACCTTGAGGTGATCCGTATCAACGCGCCGTGGCTGGCCCTCGAGCCGCTGGACATGCACACCGGCACTGGAGCTGTGCTGGCGCGTGTTGTGCGCGTCCTCGGGGCAGCAATGAAAGAACTCGTAATGGCCATCGTCCAAGAAGGAGCTTGCAGAGGGCCAGGCGTTCCTGCACTCCAAGCGCCTCCATGCGATTCGCAGCCGCCGATTCACGGCGAAGCGCCGTCCTCCAGCGTCGAAAAAAGCACCTGGAAGATCTCCCTTATCGCGATTGACCCTTGCGCGTCCTTCTTGAGCTGGATGAGCTGCTGTGCATCAGGCAATCCGGCAGGTATCACCATCGTCCCGCCGGGCTTCAACTGGTAGATGAGCGCTGGCGGAATCAGCTCGGGCGCCGCTGTCACCATGATCTTGTCGAACGGCGCATGTTCGGGCCAGCCATGGCACCCGTTTCCGATCCTGATCTCGACGTTGGCGTACCCCTGGTCGGTCAGCCGATGCACGGCCTGCTCGGCCAGTTCGTCGATGATCTCGACAGTGAAAACACGATGCGCGAGCTGCGCCAGGATGGCCGACTGGTAGCCCAGCCCCGTACCGATCTCGAGCACCGTGTCGGTTGGCTGCACGCCGAGCAGGTCGGTCATCACGGCGACGATGAAGGGTTGTGAGATCGTCTTGCCGAAGCCGATCGGCAAGGGTGTATCGACGTAGGCGTACAGCCGCAGTTCGATCGGTACGAACTCGTGGCGCGGCACCGTGGCCATGGCGTTCATGACCCTCGAATCCAGCGCCGCCTTGCCCAGATACGCGGTCGAGAAAACCGTCTTGGCGGCGATTTCGGCCAGCATGCGCTGGCGCAGCATCGTGAAGTCCGGTTCGCTCATGGTGCCCTCCGGCGCGGCGGGACGGGCCTATTCACTCGGGGTGCGAATGTTGTAGACGCAGCGCGAAAGGCGCTCAACTGGGAATTTGAGCAAAGCGCTCCGGTAACTTCAACCGGGAGACCCTGATGGGCGAGGAGTCACTCGACCTGGGCATCTGCGAGTTCATCAGAATGGGCGGGGAGCGTGTTTCGCTCGAAGGAGACAGCCGTGGAACTCACCTGCGTCCCGATCGACAAGCCGGACGACATGAACTTCATACTCGGCCAATCGCACTTCATCAAGACGATCGAAGATCTGCACGAGGCAATTGTTCAGACGGCGCCCCATATGAAGTTCGGCATCGCATTCTGCGAGTCGAGTGGCCCCGCACTGGTTCGTCGGACGGGAAACGACACGCAACTGGTCGAACTGGCGCAAAGGAACGCTCTGGCGCTTGGCTGCGGACATTCCTTCATCATCTTCATGACCGGTGGTTTCCCGATCAACATTCTGAACACCATCAAGGCCGTGCCGGAGGTTTGCAGCATCTACTGTGCGACGGCCAATCCGACGGAAGTCGTCGTGGCTGACACCGGCAGCGGGCGCGGGATTCTCGGCGTCGTGGATGGGGTGAGAAGCAAGGGCGTCGAAACCGAATCCGACGTCGCGGCGCGAAAGGGATTGCTGCGCCAGTTCGGCTACAAGCTCTAAGCGCTCCCCCATTGTGGTTGTCAAGGCGAAATACTTCTGCACGGAGCAACTCCAACGAATCGTCGGAACTGCTGTCCGCGTGATGGGGGTTTACTTGCCCGATCGCGCGTCAATGCGTTGGAATCTTTTTGGGGGCGTGTGAGAATGCGCGCACGCCGGCCAAGCGCGGCGCCGGATTATTCATGCCGCGCAAACTGCATGAAAGGAGAGCTGTATGGCCCGACCCGCTGTAGG
>JAFECZ010000423.1 GCA_018241905.1 Pseudomonadota bacterium | reverse complement strand
GCCAACGAGGCCGCGCGTCTTGCGCAAGATGGCTCCCTCGTTGTGTTCGGCATTCCCCCCACAGCGCCAGAAACAGGATATGGCTATCTCGAGGTGCAACAGGTCTCGCGCGAAAGCCAGCGAGTGGTGCGCTTCGTCGAGAAGCCCGATCTGGCCACCGCGCAAGGTTATCTGGCAACGGGCCGCTACTACTGGAACAGCGGCATGTTCTGCTTTACCGCCGCCTCCATCATCCAGGCGCTGGAGGCACACGCGCCCGAAGTGCTGACTGCCGCGCGCGCTGCGATGTCGACCGCTACGACGCAGAACAATCGAACCAACTTCGATCCGCACGCATTCAATCTGCAACCGGACATCAGCATCGACTACGCGGTGATGGAGCATGCGAAGAACGTGCACGTGGTGCCGGCTCGATTCAGTTGGAGCGACGTGGGCTCGTGGCCGGCCGTTGCCAATGCATTGGCAGCCGATGCCAGCGGCAACACCATTGGGCGCGGCGTTGTGGCAATCGACACTACCGGCACCCATGTGCGCGTGGAAAGTCACAGAGAAAAGGTTGTCGCGGCCATCGGCCTGAAAGACCTGATCATTGTGGATACGCCCAGCGCCTTGCTTGTGGCCCACAAGGACAGCAGCCAGAAGGTCAAGGAAGTTGTCGACATCCTGAAAGCCCGAGGCATCGAGTCGGTCACCCTGCCCGACACTGTACGCAGGCCCTGGGGCACCTACACTTCGCTCAAGCAGGAAGATGGCTACAAGGTCAAGCGGATCACCGTCAAGCCGGGGCATTCACTCTCGCTTCAGTATCACCACAAGCGTGCGGAGCACTGGGTGGTGGTGCAAGGCAAGGCCATGGTTCAGATAGGGGACGCCGAATTCGAAACCCTGCCCGGCCAGTATCGATACATTCCATTGAAAGAAAAACACCGCCTGACAAACATCGGCGAGGACACGCTCGTGCTCATCGAAGTCCAGTGCGGCAGCTATCTTGGCGAGGACGACATCGTTCGCCTTGCCGACACATACGGTAGAGCATGAGTCAAGTTCATTCCAACTTACATAGAAGCGCCTGGGCCGATTGGTGGGAGGGCACGCGACGAACCGATATCTGGTGGACCCTGGCATGGTTCGACATCGTTCTACGCTATCGCCGCTCAATGCTGGGACCGCTGTGGCTGACCTTGAGCATGGCGGCGATGATTGGCGGGATGGGGCCGTTGTACAGCTCGCTGTTTGGCACCGAACTATCGAAGTTCTTTCCGCATCTGGCCCTTGGCCTGATCTTCTGGACAACATTCGCAAGCATGATCACTGACTCATGCAATGCCTTCATTAACTCAGGCAACTACCTCAAGCAGAGCTATTTTCCGATAAGTATGTTCGTTTGGCGCGGCATGTCGCGGAACCTGATCCAGTTTGCACACCAAATCATTCTGTACGTGCCCGTCGCCATCTGGGCAGGAATTTCATTGAAGATTCACGCGCTTCTATTCATTCCGGCGTTTGTGCTCTTCCTCCTGAATGCGCATGCGCTGGGATTGGTGCTCGGGTTTGTTTGCACGCGCTACCGAGACGTCGCACAGATTGTCACCAGCGTCATGCAGATGCTGATGTTCCTGACACCTGTTTTTTGGCTACCCGAAAACCTACCGAATCGTGCCAAGTTGGTGCTATGGAATCCGTTGGCCCAAATGCTGGATCTGCTTCGAGCGCCCTTGATGGGAGGCATTTCAGATAGCCACAACTGGATTGGCTTGCTCATCTGGACAGCGCTCAATCTTACTTTGGCTTGTTGGCTTTTTTCAAAATACCGCCGCCGAGTTGTCTACTGGCTCTGATTCAGACGTTCGCCCATGCCCAAAATCTCACTCAAAAACGTTGGCGTTAACTTTCCCATATACGGAGCGGGTGCGAGTTCCCTCAAAAAAACCCTTGCCGCATCGGTGACTGGTGGCCGCTTCGGCAAAGAAACTGGTGTGAATGTTGTCCAAGCCCTTTCCGATATCAATCTAGAATTGAAGGCCGGCGACAGGCTTGGGCTAACCGGTCATAACGGTGCAGGCAAATCAACATTGTTGCGAGCGCTCGCTGGGGTATATGAGCCCTCTGTTGGCGAGTTCTTGCGTGAAGGCACCCTCGCCAGCCTAATCGATCCTTCGCTGGGGATCGAACCCGACGCAAGTGGGCTTGAAAACATAATGCTTCGCGGATTGGTTATGGGCCTCAGCAAGCGCAAGATTGATGACATGACCAACGAAATTGTCGAATTTAGTGGCTTGGGAGACTACATCAATATGCCGGTGCGCACCTATTCCACCGGTATGATGATGCGACTTGCATTTTCAATTTCAACAAGCGTAGAGGCCGATATCCTACTAATGGATGAATGGCTTTCAGTGGGGGATGCCGAATTCACGGAAAAAGCAGAGAAGCGCATGAAGGAGGTAGTCTCCGGTGCGGGAATTTTGGTACTGGCCTCCCACTCCCCTGATCTAATCGCCAAGGAATGCAATATGGTGCTTCATTTGGAACATGGTCGTATTACGTCTCTCAGCTAGATACGCGCCAAAACGGAACGAGACGGGATTCGGCGCGATCTCCTTTCGAACGGATGTTGTTCAAAAAAAGGAAAATCGTCATGCGCGTAGCGCGAAACCATTCAGATCCAGCACTTGCAGTCGCAGACTTTTGATGAGCTAACCAATTCAAGAGAAAACTAGAGATTCGCAATGACGTGAAATTGTCGATGAAGTTATTTCGCACCGTGAAAATCAGTTCATCTCCAATCCGTGGTTTTGCATCCAAAGTGATCAAAGTCATTTACTGGTCTGCAACGGGACAGCTGCGGGCTCGACTTGCTTCCCGAAAGGCGTTTCGAATGGGGTTGGCATCTGCTGCTGCCAAATCGTCTCCTGGTTGCCTGCCTTCTGCACAAGGCATGCCGATCGAAGTCGCGCGTGCGCTCAATATCGACTTCAGTCTCGCCGTCCCGTTTTCTTTCCCAGTCCATCCTTCGCCAAACGGACGCTTGGCGGCAGTCATTCATTTGTACTACCCGGAATTGGCCGTAGAAATTCGTGACTATCTCAATCGAGTACCGTTCGAACTCGATGTTTTCATTTCGGCTCGCGACGATGTTGGCCAGTCCGCGATCGCCCATGCCTTCAAAGATTGGCCGGGCATTGTTGATATCCGGATTGCACCCAATCGAGGTCGCGATATCGCACCAAAGCTGATTACATTTCGGGATGTCTACGCACGCTATGCGTACGTCCTGCATTTGCACACAAAGCGTTCTCCGCATGCAAGCATACTCGCCGAGTGGCGCCATTATTTGTTCGAAAGTCTTTGCGGCAACCCAGAAATCGTCAAGTCAATCATGGCGATTTTTGAGAAAAACTCAAAGGTGGGCATCATTGCACCGCAACACTTTGAGCCGATTCGTCATTTAATCGGCTGGGGAAAGAACTTCGATCCGGCACGCGCGCTCGCACAGCGAATGGGCTTGGAAATTGACCCGAAGGCGACGCTTGATTTTCCTTCGGGTTCAATGTTCTGGGCGCGATCCGCAAGTCTTCAAGCTCTACTGGATCTAAATTTATCGCTTGAGGATTTCGATAAAGAAGAAGGGCAGATCGACGCGACATTTGCGCATGCTGTAGAAAGATTGTATTTCTACACTTGTGAGCGGAGTGGATACGACTGGGTAAAGATCACCAGGCCCGAGATATGCCCCAATACACCGTCAATTGTTACTGCCAAGACTCCTGAAGACCTAGAGGCTTTCTTCAACAAAAACGTCTTTCGCCTACTTGATCCAGGCGAAGTGCGTCCTCGTACACAGAGTCTTCGTCCAATTGAAGACGTACCTGCCGCGCTCAAGAATCTAGGCACTCCGAAGCCCTCTCTACATTGATGAATGTGCCGTGCAGGCTCACTCACCTGCGCAATCGATGCGCCATCGCCTAACGATCAACCCGTAGATGTTGGCGAGTGAATGCCAGATCGCAGATGAAAAAACATCAGGAACGCCACCGGCCATCGCTCCGACAAGGCCTAGGTAGGTGTTATCGCAGGCATACCCAGTTCAATCAGACCTGTATGAAGTCGATGGCGAAACATACTGACTGAATTTTGCGCAGCCGCATACTCATGGCCAGCAATCGAAAGCTGTGTCCACAGGTTCTCGTTGGTATAAATGTTAATGACTTTTTTCGCAAACTCTTCGGGGTTGTCATCAACAAGCATGTGAACCCCTGGGGTGATGGGCATGCCCTCAACTGCAACCGAGGTACCTACACAAGGCACGCCTGCAGCCAAGCTCGATACCACCTTTCCCTTCATTCCGGCGCCGAATCGTAGCGGAGCCACACTCAATCGCAGTCCATTAAACCAAGGACCGATGTCCGCCAAATAGCCTTCATAGTCCACATTACGTACTGAAGGCCCAATTACGTCTGAAGGCATGTCGGCCCCAACGATGCTGAATCTGCAATCCGGAATAGCAGCCAATATGAAAGGCCAAATTTCTTCCAAGAAATAGCGCACTGCATCTGTATTCGGCGTGTGCGCAAACCCACCGATAAATCCAATACCCTTGCGCGCCTCGAACCTGGCCGGCGAAGCAATACCCGAGCGTCCAAGCGGCAGATCGATAATTCTGGAGTTAGGTACGAGATCGTTGAGCAAAGTGCGTTC
>JAFECZ010000422.1 GCA_018241905.1 Pseudomonadota bacterium | reverse complement strand
CCCGTCCACGTAGATGCGCACGCCGCGCACGCCGAAGGTGGAACGTGCACCGAAGCCGCGGATGGACAGCTGAAGGTCTTGCGCGTAGTTCTGCCGGTTCTGGATCTGCAGGCCGGGCACGCTGCCCATGGCTTCGGACAGGTTGACCTGCAGGTTGGCATTGCGCAGCTGGTCGCCATACACCACGTCCACCGAAGCGGGAACGGCCAGCGGAGGCGCCTCGCCTCGCGGCAGTGTCACGGTCACGGGGGGCAGGCTCGGTGCGGCGGCTTCGCTGCCTGTGCTCTGCGCCAGCGCGGCGGGCGAGGCGGCCAGGCAGGCCAGGAATGCGAACTGGGACTTCATCGGCGACGATTCTGGCGTGCGGCGTTGGCACCGTGGCTCGCCGCAAACCCTAGTTCGTCGCGCCGTGTGGTTCGGGGGGCGTGGTCCGTGTTTACGCGGGGCGGGCGCCGTAGGGGCGCACCTGTGCCGGGTCTGGCGGCAGGAATGGAACCGGAATGGGAATGGGGTCGTGGTCCGGCCGGGGAATCGGGATGGGCATGGCGCACTCCTTTCTTGTTGTGCTTGTGTAATGCCACTGTGCGCGCATGCCGAAGCACGGGCCGTCGTCCGCAGCGCCGTACGCCACGGCGCCGCCGCCTGCCCGGATGACGGCGCCCGCCGACGGCGAACGCCGATGCGTGATGGGCTCGCTGTCCTACTTCGATTCGGGTGACGGCAACATCGAGTCGATGGAGATGTCGACCGCACGGCTGCCTACCGCCAGGGGCCCCGCCTTGCCCACCAGATCGCCGGGCTGCGCAATGGCGTTGCCGCTGGCGGAGATGCGCGCCTCGAGCATCACGCTTTGCTGGCTCGAGATGCGATGGCCGGCATCCATGGCCAGGCTGTCGTCCAGCCTGAAACTCAAGGGCAGGTCTCGCACCTGCCGTCGCAACACGGCCAGGGGCATGCGCGACCCGTCGACGGGGCGCGCATAGATGAAGACGGTTTCGTCGGGTCCTGGCTTTCTGGGCGCCTTGCCGGAGACCGCAACGCGGCCCGACACGCTGGCGCCCGCGACCTGGGCTGCAGGCTCCGGCGCTTCGCCGCGCGCTTCGGCCAGGCTCGCCGCAACGCGGGCCGCAGTCTGCGATTGCGGGGGCAGCAGGCGATACAGATGTTCCCAGTGCGCCACCGCCTGCGCCTTGTCGCCGCGCTCCATGGCCGCGCTTGCGGCCAGCGCCAGGGCCTTGGGCTGGTCGGGGTCGAGCGCCAGCGCGCGGTCGATCTGCGCCTGTGCCGGGCCCCGCAGGCTGCCGCCATTGACGCTGGCCAGCACGTCCGCATAGTCGGCGCGCAGCATGGCTTCGTCGGGCACCAGCTCCACGGCCTTGGCATAGGCTGCCGCCGCGTCGGCAGGCCGTTCCAGTGCGGCATACGAGCGGCCGAGCATGTACCAGCCTTGCGCATCGTCCGGCTGCGCGCGCAGGCGCTGCGCCAGCTGGTTGACCAGCCCCTCCACCTGGGCGTTGCTCAATTCGTGCCCCATGTCTTCCTTGCCCATCGGCCCCATGTCGCCCGAACGCCAGAGGGCCAGCGGGTTGCCCAGCTGCAGATACAAGAGGATCGCTGCGCTGGGCACCACCGCCAGCAGCAGCGCTGCCAATGCGGGAGATCGCCTGGCGCCCTTGCCTTGCGAAGCGCCTCCGTCTGCAGATGGCGCAGCCGGGCCGTCATCCAGCAGCCGGCGGCCCAGCTCGTCCTGCGCGGCATGGCGCTGGCCCGCATCGAGCGTGCCTCGGCGAAGATCGCCGTCGAGCTCGTGCACCTGGTCGCGATAGACCTCGCTGGCCGGCACGGCATCGGCATCGCGCACCGGCGCTGCACCGCGCAACAAGGGCCGCAGCAACACCGCCATGCACAGGACCACCAGCAAGGCGGCACCCAGCCAGAACATCGTCATGGCGCCGGCTCCTTGCCATCGGCCTGCAGCATCGCATCCAGCCGTTGGCGTTCGTCGGCCTTCAGCACCGGCTGTTCCACTGCCCCCGCATCGCGGCGGCGCATGCGCAGCAGCGTCGCGATGACGATGAGCAGAAGCACCAGCGGGCCGAACCACAGCAGCCACGTCAACGGCTTGAGCGGCGGCTTGTACAGGACGAAGTCGCCGTAGCGCTGCGCCAGCCAGTCCTTCACCGCCTGTTCGTCGGCACCACCGGCCAATTGCTGGCGGATCTGCCGGCGCAGGTCGACCGCGAGATCGGCGTTGGAATCGGCCAGCGTCTGGTTCTGGCAGACGACGCAGCGCAACTGCTGCGCCAGCGCGTGTGCGCGTGCGTCGAGCTGCGCCTCGCTGGCCGGCGTCGGCGCCGCGGCAACGAGCGGCGGGGCAACGCGCGGCGCGGCTACGACCGACGCGGCCGACAGCAGCAGCAGCAGCAGCAGCGACGTCAGCACTGCAACGAACCTACAGCTGCGCATCGGATGCCCGGTCCTCTTTCAGTTGGCGCAGCAGAGGCAGCACGCGCCGCTGCAGCGCCTCGGCCGTCAAGGAGCCGGCCTGCCGGTAACGCACGATGCCTTCGCCGTCGATCACGAAGGTCTCGGGCACGCCATACACGCCGAAGTCGATGCCGGTGCGCCCGTCAGGATCGACCATCGTCGCGGTGTAGGGGTTGCCCAGGCGCTGCAGCCAGGCACGGGCAGCTTCGGGCTTGTCCTTGTAGTTGAGGCCCACGATGGGCACCCTGGTGCGCTTGGCAAAGTCCACCAGCAGCGGATGCTCGAGCTGGCAGGGCCCGCACCACGAGGCCCACACGTTGAGCATCCAGACCTTGCCGCGCATGTCGCTGGCGCGCACCGTGCGTCCGTCGGCCTCGAGCACCGGCAGCTCGAAGGCCGGCGCCGGCTTGCCGATGAGGGCGGAGGGCAGCTCGTGCGGATCGCGCCGCAGCCCGGCCATCAGCGCCAGGCCGATGGCGATGAACACCGCAAAGGGCAGCAGGAAGCGCGTCATGCCTGCAGTTCCTCCCGCGCCACGCCGGCCGGTGCAACGCGCACGGGGACCTTCGCTGCCGCACGCGAACGGCGAAGACGGTAGCGCCGGTCGCTGGCTGCGAGCAGCCCGCCCAGCGCCATCAGGATGCAGCCCGCCCAGATCCAGTCGACCAGGGGCTTGACGTGAACGCGCAGGGCCCAGCGCTCGTCGCCCAGCGATTCGCCCAGCGCCACGTAAAGGTCGCGCGTGAAGCCGCTGTCGATGGCGGCCTCGGTGGTGGGCATCTGCTGGCTGCGATAGAGGCGCCGCTCCGGGTTCAGCGTGGCCACGGCGCGGCCGCCGCGCGTGACGACAAGCGTGCCGCGCAGCGCGTCGTAGTTGGGCCCGGTGGCGGGCACCACGCCTTCGAAGCGGAATTCGTAGCTGCCCAGTTGCACGCTCTGTCCCGGCTTCATCGGAAGCTCGCGCATCGATTCCTGGCTGCCCGAGAGCGTGGCCCCGGCAATGAACACCCCCACGCCGACATGCGCCACCAGCATGCCGGCATACGAGGCGGGCAACTGGCGCAAGGCCTTCCACCAATCGGGTGCGTTGCGCAATTGCGCAGCCAGGCTGGCCACTGCGCTGGCCAGGCACCAGCACGCCAGCACCAGGCCCAGGCCGGTGAGCGCGGATGGATGCTGCAGCATGGCCAGCAACGCCAGCCCCAGTGCCAGGCTGCCGCCCAGCGACCAGCGCAGCCGCTGCGCCAGTTCCGGCAGGGGGTGGCTGCGCCAACGGGCCAGCGGCGCGGCGCCCATCAGAAAGACGGCCGGCGCCATCAGCGGTACGAAGACCTGCTCGAAGTAGGCCGGGCCCACCGAGATCTTGCCCAGCCCCAGCACGTCGACCAGCAAGGGATACAAGGTGCCCAGCAGCACGGTGGCCGCAGCCACGGCCAGCAGCACGTTGTTGGCCAGCAGGAAGGTCTCGCGCGAGACGGCGGCAAAGCCCACGCGCCGCGCCAGCCGCGGCGCACGCGCGGCAAACAGCAGCAGGGCACCGCCCGTGGTCAAGGCCAGCAACACCAGGATGAAGGTGCCGCGCAGCGGATCGACCGCAAAGGCATGCACCGAGGTCAGCACGCCCGAGCGCACGAGGAAGGTGCCCAGCAGGCTCAGCGAGAAGGTGAACAGCGCCAGAAGGACGGTCCATGCGCGGAAGGCGCCGCGCTTTTCCGTGACGGCCAGCGAATGCATCAGCGCGGTGCCGGCCAGCCAGGGCATGAAGGAGGCGTTTTCCACCGGGTCCCAGAACCACCAGCCGCCCCAGCCCAGCTCGTAGTAGGCCCAGGCGCTGCCCAGCATGATGCCCAGCGTGAGAAAGCACCACGCAGCAATGGTCCACGGCCGCGACCAGCGCGCCCAGGCCGCGTCGAGCCGGCCCGCCACCAGCGCCGCCACGGCGAAGGCAAAGCTCACCGAGAAGCCCACGTAGCCCATGTAGAGCATGGGCGGGTGGAACACCATGCCGGGGTCCTGCAGCAGTGGGTTGAGATCGCGCCCCTCCATGGCCGGCGGCAGCAACCGAACGAAGGGGTTTGAGGCAAAGAGCAGGAACGCCAGGAAGCCCACGCTGATGATGCCCATGACCGACAGCACGCGTGCCACCTCCACGCTGGGCAACTGGCGGCTGAACACCGACACGGCCGCCGACCACAGCGCCAGCATCAGCGTC
>JAFECZ010000421.1 GCA_018241905.1 Pseudomonadota bacterium | reverse complement strand
GCCGACACCACGCCCACCAGCCGCGTCGCAACGCCGCAGTGGGCGCGCGCCGCGGCGGCGGCGGCAAAGCCCGAGCCCATGCCGATGGGCACGAAGACCACTTCGGGCACGTCGCCCGCCTGCTTGAGGTGTTGGAAGAACTCGATCCAGTAGGTGCTCACGCCCAATACCAGGTCGCGTGCGAAGGAGGCAATCATGTGCATGCCTTCGTCTGCGGCGAGCTGGCGCGCATGTTCGGCTGCCGCCTGGAAGTCTTCGCCGTGCTCGATGAGCTGCACGCCCAGCGCGCGCATCGCGGCGTTTTTTTCCACCGAGTTGCCGTGCGGCACCACGATGGTGGCCTGCAGGCCGTGGCGTGCCGCGGCGATGCCGATCGACTGGCCATGGTTGCCGCGCGTGGCGCTGATCACCCGCTGCACCTGCGGTTGGGCCTGGCGCAGCGCCGCCATGTAGGTGAGGCCGCCGCGGACCTTGAAGGCGCCGGCCGGCGTGTGGTTCTCGTGCTTGGCCCACACGCGGCAGCCCAGCCGCTGGCCGAGCAAGGGCCAGGCGTACTGCGGCGTCGCAGGCATCGCGGCGTAGACGGTGCGCTGCGCGTCCGCAATTTCTCTTGAGCTGAATTGCATGTGGCTACAGCGTTGCCGTTCCGTCGATGCAGATGACGGACTGGCCGCCCACCCAGACCTGGCCGCTGTCGTCGCGCTCGATGCGCACGCGGCCGTTGCGGCCCATGCATTGGCCCTGCGCCGCCTCGTAGCGAAGCGGCATGCGGTCGTCGGCGATCAGCCACTGGGCCAGGCTGGCGTTGAGGCTGCCGGTGACGGGGTCTTCGTCGATGCCGGTGGCCGCTGCAAAGGCGCGTACTTCCAGGTCGGCGGTGCAAGACGGCGGAAGCTCGGCCTTGCGGCCCACACCGGCAAAGGCGCGGGCCTCGCGGTTGGAGCGGCCGATCAGTGCCGGCGCTTCTTCGGCGGCCGCGGGCAGGCCCGCCACGCCGATCTTCAGGCCGATGTCCTTGAGCGCCCGGTGGTCGGGCGACAGGGTCAGCACCGTGTCGGCATCCTGCAGCAGCAGGCCCAGCCAGACGGTGCCGTTGTCCAGCATCTGCGCGGCCAGCACCTGGTGCGCCTTCACGCCGAGCGCGGCCGCCACCTTGGCCAGCACGGTGGGGCTGGGCGAGCTGCGGCGCAGCGGCGGCGCCTCGAAGGCGAGGCTCGCGGGCTGTGCTGCATCGCGGCGGATGCGCACCAGGCCCACGTTGCACTGCTGCACCACCTGATCCTTGCGCTTGGGCTGGTGGCCGGCCGCGAGCCACGCGTGGCATGTGCCGAGCGTGGGATGGCCGGCAAAGCCCAGTTCGCCGCCGGGCGTGAAGATGCGCACCCGGTAGTCGGCGCCGGCGTCCGTGGGCGGAAGGACGAAGGTGGTTTCCGACAGGTTCGTCCAGCGCGCGAAGCGCTGCATGTCCTCGTCGGACAAGCCCGTACCGTCCAGCACCACGGCCAGCGGATTGCCGAAGAAGGGCGTGTCGGTGAAGACGTCGAGTTGCTTGAATGCGCGTGCTCGGGCGGCCATGTCGTCTACTCCAGGGCGAGGTCGAGCACGCCGAGCGCGCCCGAACGCGTGCGCAGCTGGCCGAACCAGCGCTCCACGTTCGGCCACGAGGGACGCGTGTAGTCGGTGGCTGGCAGGCCGAACCAGCGGTGTGCTTCGCATCCCAGCGGAATGTCGGCCATGGTGAAGCGATCGCCCAGCATGTATTCGTTCTTGGCCAGGTGCGCTTCGAGCAGTGCGAACAGCGGCTCGGTGGCGGTGATCGAGTTGGCGATCACCGTGCCATCGCGCTTGTCGGCGGGCGTGCGAAC
Source organism: Pseudomonadota bacterium (assembly GCA_018241905.1). Lineage (GTDB taxonomy): Bacteria > Pseudomonadota > Gammaproteobacteria > Burkholderiales > Burkholderiaceae_C > Variovorax. Next base: position 2,835 of record JAFECZ010000421.1, on the reverse strand, counting down.
CAATTGGAGGAAGGCCGGGCCGCTGACGCGGTTCAGGGTGGTCTGCTGCCAATCCATCCATCGCTCGGCGTCGAAGCGCTCGACCAGCTCGTTGGGGTAGAGATTGCCGGCCGAGTACTTGGCGCACAGGTAGCGAACGATCACGTTCGACTCCCACAGAAGCATCTTCTGTGCGCCTTCGCCGTCCTCGATGGCCGGCACCAGCGCATTGGGATTGAGCGCACGGTACTCGTCGGTCTGCACCACGCCGAACTTGCCGCCGGCCTCGGTGCGCTGGAAGCTCAGGCCCAGCTCCTGAGCGCACCAGACCACCTTGCGAACGTTGATCGAACTGATGCGGCCCCAGATCTTCAGCATGCTTTGAATGTCCTGTCGTATTCGGTTGAAAGGGTCATGGCGTGGCCATGGAAGCCAGCGATTGTTGCGTCTTCGCGGCAATGTGGTGGGCCAGCGCCTCGCGCACGGTCTCGGCCAGCGCCGCGATGGCCGTGTCGATCTCCTGCTCGCTGGCCGTGACGAAGGACAGGCGCATGGTGCGCGCGTCGCCTTGGCCGGCGTAGAAGGGCGCTCCCGGTACGAAGGCCACGCCGCGCTCCACCGCTTTCGGCAGCAGGCTCACGGTGTCGATGCCCTCGGGCATGCGAAGCCACAGGAACATGCCGCCGGCCGGGCTGTTGAACTGCACGTCCAGCCCCTTCATCTCGCGTTGCAGGGCGGCCAGCATGGCGTCGCGCTGGCGCTTGTAGAGCGCGCGGATGGTGGGCACGTGCCGCTCGAGAAAACCGTCCTTCATCACCTCGTACACCATCCGCTGGTTGAAGATGGGGCTGTGCAGGTCGGCCGCCTGCTTGGCCTGCAGCAGCTTGGGGAAGATGGACTTGGGCGCCACCATGAAGCCCAGGCGCAGGCCGGGCGCCAGAACCTTGGAAAAGGAGCCCAGGTAGATGCAGCCTTCGGGGTTGCGCGCCGTCAGCGGCAGCGGCGGCTCTTCGTCGAACCAGAGCTCGCCGTAGGGGTTGTCTTCCACGATGGGCAGGCCGGCCTTCCGCGCAGCGGCGCTCACGGCGGCGCGGCGCGACTCGGTCATGGTGCGGCCGGTCGGGTTCTGGAAATTGGGCAGCAGGTAGACAAAGCGCGCGTCGCTGGCCTTGGCTTCGAGATCTTCGGGCAGCACGCCTTCTGCATCGCTGGCCACGCCCACGGCCACGGGCTCCATGGGGGAGAAGGCCTGCAGCGCGCCCAGGTAGGTGGGCGTTTCCACCAGCACGCGGCTGCCCGGGTCGAGCAGCACCTTGGCGATCAGGTCCAGGCCCTGTTGCGATCCGGTGGTGATGAGCACCTGCGCCGGGTCCACGTCCCAGGGCAGCATCCGCGCGACCGCCTCGCGCAGCGGCGCGTAGCCTTCGCTGGCCGCGTATTGAAGGGCGGCGTTGCCATCCTTGTGCAGCACCTCGGCGCAGGCGTCGGCAAACGCCTTGATCGGGAAGGTCTTGGGCGACGGCAGGCCGCCGGCCAGGCTGATGATGCCGGGGCGCTCGGTGACCTTGAGGATTTCACGCAGCACCGAGGGGTTCATCTTTTCGGCGCGTGCGGCGAGTTTCCAGTTCATGGTTTTTCCTTGGATGTTGCGTTCGGGGATGATTGGGAAGGGCGTCCCTGCGACAGCTTCTTGCCGGCCACCACGGTGGCCACCACCGCGATTGCAAAGCCGATGGTGAGCGTATCGATGGATTCGCCCAGCAGCGGCACGGCCGCCAGGATCGAGACAAAGGGTTGCAGCAGTTGTGTCTGGCTCACACGCAGTGCGCCGCCCAGCGCCAGGCCGCGGTACCAGGCGAAGAAGCCGACCCACATGGAGAAGACGCCCACGTAGGCGAAGCCGATCCAGGCGGAGGCGGCAACTTCCTGCTGCGGCCAGAGCCAGATGGCGCCGGGCAGGGTAAAGGGCAATGCCAGCACGCACACCCAGCAGATGACCCGCTCGGCACCCAGTTCCGGCGTGATCTGCGCGCCATACACGTAGCCCAGGGACGCGGCCAGCACGGCCGCAACCAGCAGCAGGTCGGCCCATTCGAAGAAGCCGCCGGCCGCGCCGCTTTCGTGCGCGCGAAGCAGGGAGAACAGCACCACAAGGAGGCTTCCCGCCACCGCGCACAGCCAGAAGCCCAGGCGCGCCCGCTGGTGCAGCACCCAGGCGGCGACGGCAGCCGTGCCCAGCGGCAGCAGGGCGGTCACCACCGCGGCATGGCTGGCGCTGACCACGCGCAGCGCATAAGCCAGCAGCAGCGGATAGCCCAGCGCGTTGCCCAGCACGGCCATCGTGAGCGGCTTCCAATGCGCCGGCTTGGGTACTGGCGAACGGGTGGCCAACAGGAAGATCAGCGACAGGACGCCTGCCAGCGCGGCGCGCCCGAGCGTCACGAACCAGGGCGAGAGCTGCGGTGCGGCTTGCGTGCCGGTGGCCAGGCGGGTCATGGGCAGGGTGAGCGCAAAGATCGCGACACCCAGCACGCCCAGCCACATGCCCAGCGTTTCCTCTTGTATGCCCAGGGCCCGGCGTTGCGTGGTGGCGGCGCCGTTCATACGCGCGCCATCCAGTAGGCGGTGAGCACCAGCACCATGGCCATCACCCGGTTGAACCACAGCAGGCGCTGCCCCTGCGCCAGCCAGTTGCGCAGCAGCGCACCCGCCAGGGCGTAGGTGAAGTTGCTGGTGAAGGCGAAGATCAGCATCACCGGCGCCACGATGGCAAAGCGATGCAGCGCATCGGCCTGGCCCGCGATCCAGCCCGCCACGATGGTCAGCGCCAGCAGCCAGGCCTTGATGTTGAGAAAC
>JAFECZ010000420.1 GCA_018241905.1 Pseudomonadota bacterium | reverse complement strand
ACGCCGGCGCGGCGCTGTCCAACGCCATGGCCTTGATCCGCGAACGGGCGCAGCGCCACGGCATCGGGTTGTCGCTGCACGTCGACCCCGCGGTCGGCGAGATCTGCGCGGACGAGCGCAAGTTCAAGCAGATCATGCTCAACCTGCTGTCCAATGCGGTCAAGTTCACGCCCGACGGCGGGCGCATCGATACCCGTGCGCGCCTGGTCGATGGTGCGCTGGAGGTGGCGGTACAGGACACGGGCGTGGGCATTGCGAGGAAGGACTTCGAGGCCGTGTTCGAGAGCTTTCGCCAGGTCGGCCAGGACTACACGACCAAGCACGAAGGCACGGGCCTGGGCCTGGCCTTGACGCGCCGCTTCGTGGAGCTGCACGGCGGGCGCATCGCTGTGGACAGCGAACTCGGAAAGGGGTCTACTTTCGTCTTCACGATACCGCGCCAGGAGCAGCCATGGCCGTGATCCTGATCGTCGAGGACAACGACAAGAACGCCAAGCTGGCGCGCGATCTCCTGCAGGCCAAAGGCTACGCGACACTGGAGGCTGCCACCGGAGAGCAGGGCGTCTTGCTCGCGCAGGCGCACCTGCCGGACCTGGTGCTGATGGACATCCAATTGCCCGGCATCAGCGGCATCGAGGCGTTCGGGCGCATTCGCGGCGATGCGCGCACGGCGCGATTGCCGGTCGTGGCCTTCACCGCCTCGGTCACGGAGGTCGAACGGCGCCGCGTCGCGCAGGCCGGCTTCGATGCGTTCGTCAGCAAGCCGATCTCGTTGAAGGAGTTCCTCGGCACCATCCAGCGCCTGTTGCAGCCATGAGCCAACGCATCCTGGTCGTCGACGACACGCCGTCCAACGTGAAGCTGCTGGTCGACGTGCTTGGCGCCCGGGGCTACGAGACGGAAAGCGCGGCAGACGGCGAGCAGGCGCTGGCGCGCATTGCGGCCGCCGCGCCCGACCTGGTCATTCTCGACATCATGATGCCGGGCCTGTCGGGCTACGACGTGTGCCGCCGCATCCGGGCCGAGCCCGCGACGGCGCTGCTGCCGGTGGTGCTGTGTACCTCGCTCGACGCGCACCGCGAACGCATCAACGGCATCGAGGCGGGCGCCGACGACTTTCTCTCCAAGCCGGTCAACCAGCATGAGCTTTTCGCGCGGGTGAAGTCGCTGCTGCGGATCAAGGCGCTGCAGGACGAGGTGAAGGCGCAGGCCGAGCAGCTCGCCGCCTGGAACCGGACGCTGGAGCAGCGCGTGGCCGACCAGGTGCAGCAACTGGAGCGGCTGGGCCGGCTGAAGGGGTTCTTTTCGCCCGCATTGGCCGAGGCCATCGTCGCCGGCGGCGCGGAGGATCTCCTGAAAACCCATCGCCGGGAGGTCAGCGTCGTGTTCATCGACCTGCGCGGGTTCACTGCGTTCACGGACCGTGCCGAGCCCGAGGAGGTGATGGAGCTGCTGCACGACTATCACGCCGCAATGGGGCGGATCGTGGTCGACCATGGCGGCACGCTGGAGCGCTTCGCGGGCGATTCGATGATGATCTTCTTCAACGACCCCGTTCCGGTGGACCGGCCGGCCGAGCGAGCGGTGCACATGGCGCTGGCGATGCAGCGCGCCTTTGCGCCCCTGGCCGGCCCGTGGGCCCGGCGCGGCTATGCGCTGGGACTGGGCTGCGGCATTGCGCAAGGCTATGCGACGCTGGGCGCCATCGGCTACGAGGGCCGGTGGGACTACGCAGCCATCGGGAACGTCACCAACCTGGCGGCGCGCCTGTGTTCGCATGCCCTGGCCGGCCAGGTGCTGATCGACCGCAAGACGATGGCCTGCATCGAAGGCCAGGTGCCGGCGACGCCGGCGGGCTCGCTCGTTCTCAAGGGCTTTGCGCAAGAGGTCATGGCGTTCGCGCTGGCCGTCAATCCATGACGCGGGTTGCGCGAAGCAGGACTTCCTTGGGCAGGTTCAACCCGATGTCGCGAGCCGCCTTCCTGTTGACGATGAACTCGAATTTTTCCGGAAGCTGAACAGGAATGTCGGCGGGTCTTGCGCCCTTGAGGACCTTGTCGACATAGGCGGCCGCGCGATAGCTCATGTCGTCCAGGCTCGCCGCGTAGACGAACAGTCCGCCCGCGTCCGAGAACGTGACCGTATAGGACATCATGGGCAGGCGATGGGCAAGCGCCAGGGCGATGATCTGCTCGCGGTGGACGTAGAACGAAGGGTCCGGAACGACGACCACCGCCTCGATCCCCTCCCTGGCCATCGAGTCGAATGCGCCGGCGAGATCGATTGGTGCGACCACCGGATAGGCGCGAGCATCGAAATTCAGGCTGCGAGCAGCCGCCAGTGTTGCCTGGAGGCGCGCCTGCGCTGGCGGGTCCGAAAGACTGCAGAGCACTGCAAGCCTGGCAGCGCTTGGCAGCGCCACTCGCAGCAGCTCGACCCGCTTGGCCAGCAGGTCGTCGCTCATGCTGGCAATGCCGGTGATGTTGCCGCCGGGACGGGACAGCGATTGGACCAGCCCGTACTGCACTGGATCGGCGACGTTCACGAAGATGACCGGTGTCGCCGGTGCGCTCTGGCGCAGCAGGTGAACGGCAGGTATCGAGCCCCACACGACCACCAGTGGCGGCTTGCGAGCGAGAACCTCGGCAACAAGGCGAGGGATGTCGTCGGGCTGCGAGAAACAGCGAGCGTCGATGACCGGATCCTTCGCGTACCCCAGGTCCCTGAAAGCTTTCAGAAAGGCGGCGCCGGCCGGCGTGGCAGGGCATTCGGATGGGCCCGGGGCGATGGTCGCGAAACGCGCCTCGGCCTCGGCTGCGGGCGCGGCGGCAGCGGCGGCTCCCGTCAGGAGCGCAAGCCCCAGCGCGAAGGTCCAACGATTGAATTCCCGCCGCCAATCCATTGCTGCGCTCCGTGGATGGGACCGCCACGAGTGTACGCACGCAAGCGCCGGAGAACCATTGACGGCGCAGCGTCGAACGGCCTGTGAAAGTTGGAAGCACAGGGGGACAATCGAGCGGGCTCAAATGGGGTGCTCGTGTTGAATCGCCGCAACCTGCTGGTCAGCGCATCGCTGGGATTCGGGCTCCCTTCGCTGGTTCGCGCGCAGCGCCCCCCGAGAAAGATCGGCGTGCTCGTGCCCAATCCTCCGATTCAGAACGACCCGTATGCAGCTGCGTTCGAGGAGGCGATGCAGGGTCTCGGGTACGCAAGGGGTCGGGACTACGAGTGGATCGAGCTGTACGCGCAAGGGCGAATCGAACGCCTGCCGGAGCTTGCCGACGAACTGGTCAGGCGCGGGGTCGATGTGATCGTCGCGGCGTCGACCAATGCCGCGGCTGCCGCCCAGCAGGCGACCAACAGCATCCCGATTGTCTTTTCGGGCGTCTCCGATCCGGTGCGTGCCCGCTTCGCGGACAGCCTTGCGCATCCTGGGCACAACATGACCGGGCTGACCAACCTCACGGCGGACATCAGCCCGAAGAGACTGCAGCTGCTCAAGTTGATGGTGCCCCGGCTCGTGCGCGTGGCCTACCTGGCAAATCCGACGAATCTCTACTTCGACCAGTCGCTCGAGAGAATGCATGCCGCTGCCGACCAGATGGGGCTGAGTATCCAGCTGGTCAAGGCGGGCACGCGGGAAGAACTCGAGTCCGGCTTTCGCGCGATGACCGAACAACACGCCGAGGCGCTCCTGGTGACGGGGGACGTGTACCTGTTCGTCGAAGGCCAGCGAATTGCCGATCTGGCGTTGGCCAGCCGATTGCCCTCCATGTTTGCCTTCCACGAAAGCGTGGAGGCAGGCGGCCTGATGTGCTATGGCATTGACCAGGTGAACGCCTGGCGCCAGTTGGCGAGGTTCATCGACGAGATATTCAGGGGTGCCAGGCCGGGAGACCTGCCGATCCAGCAACCCTTGAAGATCGATCTGGTCATCAACCGAAGGACTGCGGACGCCCTGGGGCTGGCAATCCCGCGCGAACTCGCGATGCAGGCGGCACGCGTGATCCAGTAGCCAGGTCCGTCCCGCCGCCGGCAGCAGCACTCACGGCGCCAGTTCAGCCTGGATTTCTTCCAGCCGGCGGCCGCGTGTCTCCACGCCGCTGCGCACGAGCAGGGCGGCGGCGAGCGTCATCGGGATGGCAATGGCGAGCGCCGAGAGCGGCAGGTGCCCGAACATCCCCAGCACTCCCAGGCCCGCGCCCAGGATGCCGCCGGCCTTCGAGCTGGCGGCGATGACCCCGGAGCCCGTGCCGCGCAGGTGCACCGGATAGATCTCGGCTGCATACGGAATGAGCATGGCGATCACGCCGCTGGAGCTGAACAGCAGCATGCCGGTGGTCGTCACCACGGCAGCCGGCGAGGCAACGCGCAAGGCGCCGAGCGCCGCAAAAAGCATCAGCGCGGCAGCCGTGAGCACGACGAAGAGCACCAGCGCCTTCACGCTGCTCCAGCTGTGATACAGCCAGATCACGACCACGGTTCCGGGCAGCGCCAGCAGGGCGGAGCGCGCCAGCAGGGCATTGGCCGCGCCCGCGTCCATGCCCATCGACCCGAGGTTGGTCGGCAGCCACAGCAGGAAGCCGAAATTCACCAGCCCCCAGGCCAGCCCCGCGACGATCAGGCCCCAGGTGATGCGGGCATGCGGGCCCTGCAGCAACGTGCGCAGCCCGGCTGCCGGTGCTTCGGGTTCCGCGACG
>JAFECZ010000041.1 GCA_018241905.1 Pseudomonadota bacterium | reverse complement strand
GTGCCCCTGCAGCGAACGCTCCGGGATCTTCACCGCACCCAGGATGGCCGCCATGCGTGCGTTCTGCTCGCCGCTGCGCTGCTCGCGCGGCAGGCCCGCGCCGGTGCATTCCTTCACCCGCGCGCCGAGCTGCTCGCGCGTGAGCTTCGAGTCCCTGGGCAGCCCCTGCCACAGCGGGTACTGCGGCTCGTCGGGCCGCGGATGGTTCTTGCACACGGCCTGGTAGACCACGCGCAGGTCCAGCCGGAATTCGTAGGCGCTGTTGCCGCCGCCCAGCACGCCGCTGGTGAGCAGCACGCCGTCGTAGGGGCTGGGATGGCCGGGCGCGGGCGCGTACATCTCGGCCGCCTTGGCGGCCACGCCGCCGCCGTAGCTCTGGCCGTGCAGCAGCGTGCGGCGCGGCTGGCCGAAATGCCGCACGAACAACCGGCGCAGGCGCTCTGTGTCCTCGGCCGCCATGGTCACGCCGTAGCCGCCCCGGCGGTAGGTGGAGCCGGCCCATGCATGGCCCGCCTTCACGGTGATGGCCCAGCGCTTGAGATCGGCCTCGCTGCGCCTGGCATCGGGCGCGCCCGTCTCGGGGCCGCCGTGGGCGTGCATCACCAGCACGCCCCGCTCATGCTGCCAGCCCTGCGGAATGGCGATCCAGTAGAAGGCGCCCGCGCCGTCCGCGCCGGTGAAGCAGCGCGTGCCCGCAGGCACATCCTTCGGGCAGGCCGCGCTCCTGGGCGCGGTGTCGAGCGCCGCAGCCGGCGCGGCCTCGGTACGGCCCGCCACGTCGAGCGGAACGAGCGCCATGGCGCCCAGCGCCATCAGCACGCGCATGGCGGTCATGGGTTGGCGCAGCTGCGCCAGCTTGAAGGTCCTCATCAATGTCGAACTCCGATTTCCAGCGCGGGCTGGGCGGTGTCGGCGGACACGAAGGCCAGCACGCCGCCGTTGAAGATGAGCTGGCCCGGCCGGCCCGCATCGGCCTGCGCCATGCCCAGCACGGGTGTGTCGTAGGCCAGCGTGGCCGCCGCGCCGCCCAGGTTGAAGCTGGTGCCTGCCAAGGTTGCCGTGCGGCTGTCGCCGCGCGAGCTGTTGACGGCATAGCTGCCGTCCGCCATACCGGCGGCCAGCGTCTGCTGCGCCGACAGGATTCGCATGCCTGCATTGCTGCCGTCGCGCACCAGGTGCAGGTGCACCGGGCTGGCACCGGCCATGCCGATCACCATCGAGCCCGAGAGCGTGCCGCCGGTGGTGGTGGCGCTGCCCGTGGGCGAGGTGGTGAACACGTCGAAGGCGCCATGCGCGGCCGACCAGCTGACGTAGCCCTTCTCGGTCTGCGTGCAGGCCGCGTCGTAGGTCATGGCGCCGCCGGTGACCGGGTCGCGGCAGTACTGGAAGGTGCCTGCGTTGCGCAGCCGGACGGCCGCCGCCTGGGCCACCGGCGTGCCGCCCGTGCCCGCCTGCTGCACGCCCAGCGCGTTGGCGATGACGGCCACCGGGTTGAACACGGTGGGCGTTGCCTCGTTGCTCCACGTATTGGCAAAGGCCAGCAGCGTCGCAAAGCTGCCGCCCGAAGGCGCGGCCACGCCGCCGTGCAGCACGCCGCCCGAGGCCAGCGTGAACACCGCGTTGCCTTCGGCGCTCGAATAGCTGCAGGCGCCCTGCGCCACCAGCGTGCCGCTGCGCTGCACGCCCACGCGGGCCGGTGCGCCGGCATCGATGGTCACGGTATAGCCCATGCTGGCCGGATCGACGCGCACGGTGAGCTCCTCGCCCAGCGTGTTGCCGCCCTTGTAGCTGGTTGCCGACGCGGGCAGGTTCGGGCAAGCCAGCGGGTCGCCCACCTCGGTCACGCAGCTGTAGTTGACGGCCGCATCCATGCTGCCGCTTCCGCGGTACTTGGGCCACGCGGGGTACTGGCACAGCGGGCGCGTGCGGCCGTAGCTGCCTGCCACCGCGTCCACCGCCACCGGCGTGGCGGGCGCCAGGCCTTTGTCCACCCAGGCTTCGAGCGCGGCGAGCGAATCCCAGTTGGGAATGAAGACGCCCGTGCCATGGCCCATGCCGGGCACGGTGTAGAAGCGCACGTTGGCCGCCACCGCATCCGCGCCCACGGCGGCAACGACGCGCTTGAAGTAGTCGATGGTGGAGTTGGGGCTGATCACCTCGTCGGCCAGGCCGTGCAGCAGGATGAGCTTGCCGCCGTTGCCGAAGAAGGGCGCCAGGTTGGCGTCCAGCGCATCGGTCATGGCCGACACGTCCTGCACGCGAGTGGTCCAGCTGCCGGGGTTGGCCGGATCGAAGGTGAGCGCGTCGAAGCCGTCGATGCGGGTGACGAAGTACTTCACCCACTGGTCGCCGGTGAGGTACATGTTGGCATCGGCCGAGGTGGCCGGGTTGCCCGGCACCGGGCGCGTGCCCAGGTCGCGCGTGGTGAAGGGGCCGGCCACCAGCGCGCCTTCCAGCAGGTTGTAGCCGCCGGCCACCTGCACGCCATTGACCAGCGGGTAGGACAGCTGCAGCGGCGACTCGATCACGCGCACCGTGGCCAGCTGTGCGTCCGACAGGCAGGTGTTGCCCGCGTCCGTGCCGCCGGGGCAGCGCAGGCTGTCCAGGATCTGCGCGTTCAGGAGGCGGCAGCTTTCGACGTTGCTCACGATGCCGTCCTTGACGCCGTCCAGCGCGTCGCAGGCGGCCAGCACGGCCTGTTGCACGCGCAGCGTCTTGCTCAGGTTGAGCCAGCCGGCACCGCCGTTGGCATACAGGGCGCGGCCCAGCGCCACGTTCGACAGCCGCGTGCCGCTGTAGTTGAGCGCAGGCTCATTGGCGATCAGGCCGTCGTAGTCCAGCGGCCAGCGCTGGATGTAGGCCAGGCCGTCGCGCCCGCCAGTGGAGGTGCCGAGGAACCAGGCGTGCACGGGCTTCTCGCCGTAGAACAGCTTGACCAGCTGCTGCGCCACGTCGCGCGTCTTCTTCAAGGCTTGCCCGCCGTAGTTGGCCAGGGCTTCGTCGTCGCGTGCGAACTTGCCGTCGGTGATGCTCGATGCCTGGTGGCCCGAGTCGCTGCCATAGGTGGCATAGCCCAAGGCAAGCGGTGCGGGCTTGTCCGCCGGCCCGAAGCGGATCGGCTCGGTGCCGTCGATCAGGGTTCCGTTGAAGCCGCCGCCGCCGAAGTGGATGGTCTTGCGGTTCCAGTTGGCCGGCAGGTTCAGCGCGAAGTTGATGACCGGCGAGTTCGCGTTGACCGGCGCGATGGTGCCGCGCAGCCTGCAGTAGTCGCCGTACAGGTTGCCCGCGTCGCCTGCGGCCACCGCCTTCGCCTCGGTGATGGTGGCCCCGCTGGTGGGCAGGCTGATGTCCGCCGCGGAAAACGTCCTGCCCGCCAGGTCGGCGCAGGCCAGCTTGGCCGCGGGTGGCGGCGGTGCGGGCGTCACGGGTTCGTCGTCGGTGGGCGTGGCGCCGCTGCCGCCTGCGGCTACCGGCGAACCGTTGTTGTTGCTGCCGCCGCTGCCGCCGCCGCACGCGGACAGCAAGGCCAGGCAGCAAGCCAGGCCGAGCGCCGAAGCGGCGCGCAGGGCAAAGGGAGGCGGGAATGACCCCAGGTCGGTGAGCGCGTTGCGCATGGCTTGTCTTGTCTCCGTGCTTCTTGTCGTGAAAAAACCCGCGGCCTTGGGTGACCGTCTCGGGCGCCGAAGATAGAAGTGCAAGTGACTTCGGGTCAAATAAAATGATCGAGGTCTTTCGATACGAAAAAGATATGGACCTGCGCGCCCTTCGCTACTTCGCCGCCGTTGCCGAAACCGGCCACATGACTCGCGCCGCGGAGCGCCTGGGCATCCAGCAGCCGCCGCTGTCGCAGCAGATCAAGACGCTCGAGCGCACGCTGGGCCTGCAGTTGTTCAAGCGCCATCCGCGCGGCGTGACGCTCACCGAGGCGGGCCGCCTGTTCCAGCTCGAGGCGCGCCGCCTGCTCGACGATGCCGATGCCATGCGCATTCGCATGAAGCGCGTGGCCGAGGGCCAGGCCGGCGTGCTGCGCGTGGGCTTCACCAGTTCGGCGGCGGCGCACCGCTTCGTGCCCGATGCGCTGCGCGCCTTTCGCCAGGCCTACCCCGGCGTCGAGCTGCAGCTGCGCGAAGCCAACGCGGCGGACGTCACCGAGGCGCTGGCGGCCGGCCGGCTGCATGCCGCGCTGCTGCGCCGCCCGGTGGCCCGGCCCGAAGGCCTGCGCTTCGACACCCTGCTGCGCGAACCGATGGTGGCGGCCTTGCCCATCGACCGCGCCGAAGCATTGCCCGTACGCATGCGCAAGAAGGGCCTTCCCCTGAAGCGCCTGTGCGAAGACCCCCTGATCCTGGTGCGCCGCCCCGGCGCGCCGGGCATGTACGCCGACCTGCTGGCGCTGTGCCATTCGCAGGGCCTGGCGCCGCGCGTGGCGGCCGAGGTCGACCGCATGATGACCAACTTGAACCTGGTCGCCGCGGGCGTGGGCGCCTCGGTGGTGCCGGCCTCGATGGCCGGCGTGCATGCACACGCGGTGGCCTACCTGCCGCTCGAAGGCTGCGATTCGCTCGATGCGCCGCTCACGCTGGCCTGGCGCGACGGCGAAGACAGCCTGCCCGCCCGGCAATTCCATGCGTTGCTGCACCAGCGCGCCGGCACATGACGCAAGGACTGCAGCGCCGCAAGTTGCTGGCCGCCGGCCTGGCGCTGCCGTGGCTGGCGGCCACCGGGCAGCCGGCGCGCGCGGCCCCGGCCTGGCCCAACAAGCCGATCCGGCTGATCGTGGTCTACCCGGCCGGCGGCGTGTCCGACCTCATGGCACGCGCCCTGGCCGAGCCCATGTCGGCCGCGCTGGGCGTGCCGGTGGTGGTGGATCATCGCCCCGGCGCGGGCGGCAGCGTCGGCCTGGACGTGCTGGCGCGCAGCGCACCCGACGGCCACACCATTGCCTTCTCCGCCATCAGCCCGCTCACGCTGCAGCCGCTGCTGGACCAAACCGGCCAGGCCGACCGGCTGCACGCCGTGGAGCCCGTCGCCAGCGTGATGCACACGCCCGTGCTGGTGGCCGCCACGCCCGCCTTCGATGGCCAGGACTTCAATGCATTGCTGCAGCAGGCGCGCGAGCAGCCGGGCAGGCTGCGCTGGGCCAGCTCGGGCGTGGCCACCACCGGCCACCTGGTGCTGGCGCAGGTGCGCGCGCTGGCCGGCGTGGACATCACCCACGTGCCCTACCAGGGCGGCGGGCCGCAGCTCAACGATGCCCTTGGCGGGCAGTTCGAGATTCTTTCGTCGAACGTGGCGGCGCTGCAGCTGCGCTACGTCGAAAGCGGCCGCCTGCGTGCGCTGGCGGTGGGCGCGCCCACGCGGCTGGCCGCGCTGCCCGGCGTGCCCACGCTGGCGGAGCTGGGCTTTGCGCCGGCCAACCGCGATTCGCTCTTCGGCGTCTTCGCGCCGCTGGACACGCCCCGGCGTGCCGTGCGCAGGCTCAACCTGGAAATCAACCGCGCACTGGCCAGCGCCGCCATGCGCGAGCGGCTGCGGCAGTCCTACAACCTGCCGGCGCCCGCCAGCATCGACGCCTTCACCAACGAGATCGAGCTGGACCGCCAGCGCAACGCCGCGCTGGTGGCGCGCGACCCGCACGCCTTCGACTGAGCGGCCGGGCCTTTCAATCCGCAGTGCTCAGCACGTCGCCGAAGCCCGCCCACTGCGTGCCCGTGAACCTGGCCAGCTGCGCCTGCTTGACCAGGAAGAAGTCGGTGGGCGTGGTGTTGAGCGCCATGCCCGGCAGCAGCAGCGGCAGCTTCAGGTTCTTGATGTTGGCCGCCTGCTTCATCACGTTCTCGCGCGTCAGGTCGTTGCCGCAGGCCTTGAGCACGTGGACCATGGCCTGCGCCGCGATGTAGGCGTACAGGTTCGACGCATCCTTGGGGTCACCCTCCTTGTAGTAGCGGCCCATGAAGGCGCGCCACTCGAGCATGGCCGGGTCGTCCTTCCACTGCGGGTCGTTGGGGTCCTTGTAGTACTGCACCGTGAGCAGGCCCACCGACTTGTCCAGCCCGGCAGGCGTGAGCACCGAGCCCACCGAAGCACCCACGTTGTTGATGATGTGCAGCGGCTTCCAGCCCGAGTCGAAGGCCTTGCGGATGGACTGCGCCGCGAACTTGGGCGTGGTGATGTTGATGAAGGTGTCGGCACCCGAGCCCTGCAGCGTGACGATCTGCGAATCCACCGTGGGGTCGGTCACTTCGTAGCTGGCCTCGGCCACGATCATCTTGGCGCCTTGCGCGCCCAGGCCGTCCTTCACGCCCTTGAGCAGGTCCTTGCCGTAGTCGTCGTTCTGATAGAGGATCGCGATCTTCGCATTGGGCTTGTTCTTCAGCAGGTACTTGGCGTAGATCACGCCCTCGGCCTGGTAGCTCAGGTTGAAGCCCAGCGTCCACGGATAGTTCTTGGGGTCGGCCCACTTGGTGGCGCCGGTGGCCAGGAACAGGTGCGGCACCTTCTTGGCGTTGACGTACTTGTGGATGGCCGAGTTGCTGGGCGTGCCCAGGGTCTGGAACAGCGCCAGCACCTCGTCCTGCTCGACCAGCTTGCGCACCTGCTCCACTGCGCGGGGCGGGCTGTAGCCATCGTCCAGGCTGATGAGCGTGACCTTGCGGCCGTTGATGCCGCCCTGCTCGTTGATCATCTTGAAGTACGCCATCTGCAACTTGCCGATGGTGCCGTAGGCCGAGGCCGGGCCGCTGTAGGGCATGGTCTGGCCCAGCTTGATCTCCGTGTCGCTCGCGCCGGGCCCGTATTTCTTCTGCGCGCCCGCCGGCAAGGCCGACAGGGCAAGCAGCGCAGCGCACGCCAGCAAGGTGGCGCGGCGTTGTGGGGACGATGGTCGCATGGTGGTCTCCTTTTCTATCCTCGATGCCAGGTCACTCAACACAAATGGACCGGCAACAGGCCCGGTCCGGCCATGGTCCGTCACGCGCGGCGTGACGATGAACCCGCCGCCTGCGGCGAAGCGCCCGCCTGCCGGCCCGATGCCTGCGCGCGCTTGCCGGCCCGCCGATGCGTCCAGCGCGCCGCCAGCCGCCGCAAACCGCCGGCCACGCCGAAGGGCAAGGCGTACATGAACACGATGAGGAAGACGCCGTAGATCGCCCACGGCGCCGCCTTCGATATCTGGTCGGCGACGTTGGGCACGAACTGGATGAACAGCGCCCCCCACAGCGCGCCCTGTATCGACGCCAGCCCGCCCACCACGACGCCCACCACGAAGCTGATGGAAAGGAACACGCTGAACGAATCGGGCGCCACGAACTGGATCACCACCGCGCCCAGCGCGCCGGCAATGCCGGTGTACATGGCCGAGACGCCGAAGGTGGCGGACTTGACCATGGCCGTGTTCACGCCCATGGCCTGCGCCGCCGTGGGCTGCTCGCGAATGGCCACCATGGCGCGGCCGATGCGCCCGCGCAGCAGGTTCCAGGCCAGCAGGAACAGCAGCAGCACCCAGCCCAGCACCACGAAGTAGAGCCACTGGTCCTGCGTCAGGCCGCTCCACTCGGGGGCCTCGGGCTTGACGATGACGATGCCCTGTGCGCCGCCGGTCCATGGCTCCAGGTGCTTGTACTTGAGGATCTGGGGCATGGCCACGCCCAGCGCGAAGGTGGCCAGCGCCAGGTACAGCCCCTCCAGCCGCAGCGCCGGCAGCCCGAACAGGAAGCCCACCACCAGGCACACCGCGCCTGCCACCGGCACCGTGGCCCAGTACGGCATGCCCGCCTTGTCCATGAGCACGGCCGCCGTGTAGGCGCCGATGGCATAGAAGGCCCCGTGCCCCAGCGATATCTGCCCGTTGTAGCCGGTGAGCATGTTCAGGCCCAGGAGCGCAATCGCGTAGACCATGGCCAGCGTGAGCTGGAACACGCGATAGTTCGACAGCAGGAAGGGCAGCACGCAGGCGGCCGCGACAAGCAGCACGAGGCCGATGCGGCGCAGGCGGGCGTTGCGCTCGTCGTTCATGGTCAGACCCGCGACACGTGCACCGTGCCGAAAAGGCCCGAGGGCCGGATCACCAGCACGCCGACGATCAGCACCAGCGCCACCGTCAGCTTGAGGTCGGTGCCCATCACTGCGCCCACCACGTTCTCCAGCACGCCGACGATGAAGCCGCCCGCCACCGCGCCGCCGGGGCTGTCGATGCCGCCCAGCAGCGCCGCGGCGAAAGAGTACAGCAGGATGCCCGCCATCATGTTGGGCTCCAGGAACACGATGGGCGCCACCATGATCCCGGCCACCGCGCCGATGGCCGAGGCCAGCCCCCAGCCCAGCGCCAGCATCCAGCCCACGCGCACGCCCACCAGCCGGCTCGACTCGGGGTTGAGCGCGGCGGCGCGCATGGCCAGGCCCAGCGGCGTGAAGCGGAAGAAGGCGAAGACCAGCGCCAGCACCACCAGCGTCACGCAGATGGCGCCCAGCTCGTGCGAAGTGACATAGGTGTTGCCCCACAGCGGCTGCGACGGAAAGGGGCTCGGAAATGGCTTGATGGTGTAGCTGAATATCCAGCCGGCCAGGCTGTTGAAGATGACCAGCAGCCCGATGAACACGATGACCACCGAGAGCACCGAGGCCTGCTCCACCGGGCGCACGACCACCCGCTCGATCAGCGCGCCCATCGCGAAGGCCACCGCCACCGTGCCGAAGAAGGCCAGCCAGTACGGCGCGCCCGCCTGGATGAGGCTCCACGCGATGTAGGTGGCGAACATGGCCATCTCGCCCTGCGCGAAATTCACCAGGTGCGTGGCCTGGTAGATCATGACCAGCGCCAGCGCCATGCTGGCGTAGATGCCGCCGGTGGCCAGACCCGAGAGCACCTGGTGCAAGAGGACGTTCATGCGGGTTCTGCTCCTGTGGTGCCAGCTCGTCGTTCAATAGCCGAGGTAGGACCGCCGCACCGCCTCGTCGGCCCGTACCACGTCCGCGGGGCCGGCCATGACCACCCGCCCGGTTTCCAGCAGGTAGGCCTGGTCGGCCAGGCCGAGTGCGAGCGCCGCGTTCTGCTCCACCAGCAGCATGCTCACGCCGTCGCTTCTGTTGATCTCGCCCAGGATCTCGAACAGCTCCGCGACGATGCGCGGCGCCAGGCCGAACGAAGGCTCGTCCAGCAGCATGAGGCGCGGGCGCAGCATGAGCGCGCGGGACACGGCCAGCATCTGCTGTTCGCCGCCCGACAGCGTGCCGGCCTGCTGGCGGCGCCGCTCGCGCAGGCGCGGAAAGTAGCCGAACACGCGCTCGAAGTCGGCCTCCACCTGCGCCTTGTCGCGGCGCGTGCAGGCGCCCAGCCGGAGGTTCTCGTCCACCGTGAGTTGCGCGAAGGTGCCGCGCCCGTCGGGCACGTGCGCCACGCCCATCCGAACGATGGACTCGGTGGCGCGCCGCCCGATCGATTGGCCGTCGAGCTCGATCTCGCCCTCGGTGCGGACCATGCCGCACACCGCCCGCAAGGTGGTGGTCTTGCCCGCGCCGTTGGCGCCCAGGATGGTGGCGATGCCGCCTTCGCGCACGCCGAAGTCCATGCCGTGCAGCACCTGCACCGCGCCATACCCGGCCTTGAGGCCGCGGGCACGAAGAAGGAGCTTGCCTTCGCTCATGCCGCCTCCCCGCCCAGGTAGGCGCGCACCACCTCGGCGTTGGCCTGCACCTGCGCCGGCGTGCCGTCGGCGATCACGCGGCCGAAGTCCAGCGCCACCACCTGGTCGGACACGCGCATCACCAGGTTCATGTGGTGCTCCACCAGCAGGATCGTGAGCGACAGCCGCTCGCGCACCGCGCGCAGCAGCGCCATCAGCGCTCCCACCTCCTCGTGGTTGAGGCCGCCGGCCGGCTCGTCCAGCAGCAGGAGCTTGGGCCGGCTCATGAGGGCGCGCGCAAGCTCGACGCGCTTTTGCGTGCCGAAGGGCAGGTCCATCACGCGAAGCTGCGCCACGGCGCCCAGGTCCAGCAGCTCGGTGAGTTCGTCCGCGCGTTCGCGCAGCTGCGCCTCCTCCCGGCCCACGCCGGGCAGGCGCAGCATGTTCGCCATGAAGCCGCTGCCGGTGCGGCAGTGCCCGCCCACCAGGATGTTCTGCGCCACGCTCATCGTGCGGAATAGCGCGAGGTTCTGGAAGGTCCGGCCGATGCCCAGCGCTGCGATGCCGTGCGGCGGCGTCTCGAGCAGCGAGCGCCCCTCGAAAAGGATGCGCCCTTCGCTGAAGCCGTACAGGCGCGAGAGACAGTTGAAGAGCGTGGTCTTGCCCGCGCCGTTGGGCCCGATCAGCCCGGTGATGTGGCCGCGCGACACCTGGAACGAAACGCCGTCCAGCGCCGTGATGCCGCCGAAGCGCACGGTCACGCCTTCGACGCGCAACAGGACCTGATCCTCTGCAGAAGCGGCGGCAGTCGAGACGATGACCTTCTCCTTCGCAAGGAAGACAAAGGAAGCTTGCACGACTCGTCGCCCGGCGGCCTTCGCATGCACGCATGCATGCAGCGCCCGGGCGGCACTGTGACAAAAAGATAGCGGGGCGCGGCTCGCGCAGCCAACGGGCTTACCCTGCCCCGGGTCTCCCCCAGGTGCGGGCCGCGCGGCAGCGCATCAACTGCGCATCAAGGGCGCAGCAAGCCGGGCAGCCGGATCAGGCCGCGGCCTGCGCCACCGCACCGCCCATGCGCAGCCGCTTGACGCGCAGCAGCAGCCCGAAGGCGATGCCCATGGTCAGCAGGTTCCAGCCGATGCCGTTGAGGAAGGCGGCGTGGTAGCTGCCGGTCAGGTCGAACACCTTGCCCGACATCCAGCCGCCCAGCGCCATGCCCAGCAGCGTGGCCATGAGCACCGTGCCGATGCGCGCACCGGCCTCGGCCGGCGGGAAATGCTCGCGCACGATCACGGCGTACGAAGGCACGATGCCGCCCTGGAACAGCCCGAACAGCGCCGACACCACGAACAGCGGCACCATGCCGTCGAAAGGCAGGAACATCATCAGCGCCACGCACTGCAGCACCGCGCCCGCGAGCAGCGTGCGCAGGCCGCCGATGCGGTCGCAGATCACCCCCGAGACGAGCCGGCTGACCACGCCGCAGGCCAGCATGAGCGAGAGCATCTGCGCCCCGCGCGCGGCGCCGAAGCCCAGGTCGGTGCAGTAGGCCACGATGTGCACCTGCGGCATGGACATGGCCACGCAGCAGGCCACGCCCGCCACGCACAGCAGGCCCTGCGCCGCGCCGGGCGACAGGCCGAAGGGCCGCGCAGAAGGCGCCAGGCCGCGGGCCGCCGCCTCGCCGTGCGGATCGTGGGCCGGCGGGCGCGCACGCAGCATGAGCGCCAGGCCACCCATGGCCACGGCGGTGAACACGCCCAGTCCGATGAGGGTCTGGCGCCATCCCGCCACCTCGACGAAGTGCTGGATGATGGGCGGCCACACCGCCCCCGCGAGGTAGTTGCCGCTGGCGCACAGGCCCACCGCGATGCCGCGCCGGCGCACGAACCACTGGGTGGTGTCGGCCATCAACGGGCCGAAGGCAGCAGAGCTGCCCAGGAAGCCCACCAGCAGGCCCTGCGCCACCGTGAAGCTCCAGATGCCGCCCGACAAGCCGCTGAAGACATAGCCCAGCCCCAGGCACAGCGCGCCCAGCAGCAGCGGCCACATCACGCCGAAGCGATCGGCCAGCCGCCCCATCCAGATGCCGCCCACGCCGAAGCCCACCAGCAGTGCGGTGTAGGGCATGGACGCTTGCGCGCGGTCGATGCCGAACTCGGCCTGCACCGAAGGCAGCACCACCGCCACCACGTACATGCCGCCGCTGCCCACGGTGAGCAGCAGCATGGTGACGAGAAGGCGGAGATAGGCGTAGCGCGAGTCGGGAAGGTGCCGCGCCGCAGTCGAGGAAGAAGGCATCGCGCCGATTGTGCCGGGCCGGCGCAATCTCTGCCGGCGGCGCTACTCGGCTGCCGGCGCGACCGGTGCGTCGAACACGTCCAGCAGCAGCGGCGTGAGCTCGTGCATGGGCCTTGGCGCGGCCTCGGGCGGCGGCACCAGGCCGGGCACGAAGCCGTGCGCCACCAACCGGTCGAGCAGCGCCTTGTCGCGGCTGATGATGTGCACCGGCACTTGCCACGACGCGTCGCTGCCGCTCACCACGGCCCAGGGCTGGTGGTCGCCCAGCAGCACCGTGACCAGCGGCTGCGGCGCTTCGTTTTCCAGGTAGCCGCCCAGCCACTCGAAGGTGTAGCGCAGCGAATCCAGGTATGCCCGCGTGCCGCTGTCGTGCCGCGTCGTGCCGGGCACGCGCTGCGCCGCCTCGAGCTGCTGCGCCGTGTAGGCCTGCGGATCGGCGGCCCGCGCCAGGTCGGGCATGAGCGGCGGCAGCGGCACGAAGGGCATGTGGCTGGCCAGCGTGGCCATCACCACGAAGCGCGGCTGGCGCTGCGATGGCGGCGCAGCCAGTTCCTGCGCCTGCAGCAGTGCCAATGCCGCCTGGTCGGGCACGCGCCAGTGTCCCCAGTCCAGGCCCCGGTAGCCCACGCTGTCGGCGTCGGCATAGCGCTCGAAGCCCCAGAAGCTGCCTTCCGGCCAGGGTTTCTGCAGCCCCGGCATCCAGTTGACCGTGCGCCAGCCCTGTTGCCTGAAGTGCCCCACCAGGCTGGGCCGCTGGCTGGCCAGCAGCCGCTCGTAGTCGCCGGGGTCGCGCGTGTCCACGCCGGAGAGCAGCGCCGCATGCGCCAGCCACGACGATCCGCCGAAGGTGGGCGACACCAGCCGCGCGGAGACGACGCCGCGCCCGCTGGCCTGGATCTGCTGCGCGAGGCGCTCGCGCGCCGGGGCCAGCGCCTTGGCCTGGGCAGGGTCGTCCAGCGTGCAGGCGCCGTAGGACTCGGCAAACAGCAGCAGCACATCCGAGCCGTGCAGGCCGGCCAGCGAGTGGCTCGCGAAATCCGGACTTGGCGTGAGCGCCGCGCCGCCGGGCAGCCGCGCCGCCGCCAGCAGTTCCACCTGCCGCACCAGCGCAGGCGTCGTGGGCCGCGCGAAGATGAAGCGCGTGTCCTGCCCCGCCACGCCGTGGGCCAGGAACACGGCCACGAGCGCCGCACCCGCCATCGGCACACCCAGCCGCAGGCCGTGACTGCGGGCAAGCGCCGTCGCGAACCAGCGCCAGCACGCAAAGGCCAGCATGTACAGCAGCACCAGCAACGCCGCGAAGACCGCAATCCCGAGCGCAACGCGCCACGGCCCGATGCCGTTGATGCGCAGCACCGACAACGCATGCGGCGCATCCCAATAAAGGTTCAGCGGCCGCCCCAGCAGCGCGGCGGCCGTCGAATCGAGGTAGTGCGCCACCACGATGAAGGTGCTGATGCCGCCCAGCCAGCGCAGGCCGCGCGCCCCGGGGGCCCGGCCGCGCCAGCCGACCCACAGTGCCAGGGCCGACGCCGCCAGCACCAGTTCGAGCGATATGCCTTGCGCCGGCGCGGGCCACAAGGTGGGCCAGCGGTTGTGCAGCGTCAGCAGCGCATTGAGCAGCAGCAGCGCCAGCGCTGCCCGCCACCCCGCGAGCCGCCGCGCAGCGCTCATTGCCGCTTGGCTTCGAACTCGACGATGAGCGGGACGTCGTCGCCCACCCAGCCGTTGTCCACGCCGTACTTGATGCCGTAGCTGCTGCGCTTGAAGCTGCCGCGGGCCGACACGCCCATCACGTAGGTCTTGTCGATGGGCGAGGCGCCGCTCTTGTTCCAGGTGGCGGTGAGCGTGAGCGGCTGGCTGCGGCCCACCAGCTCGAGCTGGCCTGCGATCTCGTAGCTGCGCTCACCGGTCTTGCGGGCGCTGCCGGCGGTGAACACCATGCGCGGGAATTCGTTGACGTTGAGAAAGTCCGCGCTCATCAGGTGCTGGTCGCGCTTGGCATGGTTGGTGAACACGCTGCGCGTGTCGACCTCGATGCGTACATCGCTCAATGCACCGGTCTCCTCGTCGAAGCTGTAGCTGCCGCGTGCTGCGCGGAACATGCCCAGCACCTTGGCATAGCCCAGGTGCTCGACCAGGAAGCCCATGGTGATGTGCTCGGGGTCGAGCTGGTAGCGCGCGGCGGCGGCATGGGCCTGCGGTGCCGCGGCAAGCGTACCGAGAAGAACCACGGCGGCGGCCGCCCGCCAATGGCGACGCGTTGTTGTTCGGATGGCATTCATATTTGCAACTCCCTGCATCGGCGGCGATACAGCCACCACAAGTCCAAGGCGAAGGATGCGCCCAGCATGGCCAGGCCCGCCGCGGCAATGGCCTGGCTCACTGGCCGCGCGACGATCGGCCCCAGGCAGACGATCAGCAGCGTGATCTGCACCACGCACACCGCCTTGCGCCGCCACGAAGGAAACAGGGGCTGCGCGATCCAGGGCCATGCGCGACCGGCCAGCACGAAGGCGTAGCGCATGGCGCCGCCGGCCAGCACCCAGGCGCCGGCCTTGTCGAACTGAACGATGAGCAGGCACAGCACCGCCACCAGCAGTGCATCGCATTCCATGTCGAAGCGAGCGCCGAAGTCGCTGGCCAGGCGCTGGCTGCGCGCCAGCGGCCCGTCGGCCGCATCGAGCACCGCGGTGAGGGTGGCGAACACCACCACGGCCCACGCCAGCGCCGATGCGTCGGCCGGCGGCGGCCGGCCCACCAGGCCTGCCAGCAGCGCGACCATGGCCAGGCGCAGCAGGGTCAACACATTGCCCGCGCCGAAGCGCACGTGCGGCGCATGGCCGCGCAGGCCCAGCAGCATGCACGCGGCGCCCAGGCCGTACACGGCCAGGCATTGCGCGGCGAATTCGGCGCCCCACCCCATCTGGCCCGCAATGCCCGCAGCCGCCGGCAGCAGCATCAGCAAGCCCACCGACACCGCCACGCCGCCGGCTGCACGGCGCAGGCGCAACAGGGGGCCTTCGGGCAGGACGTGCGGTGCGGCAAGCGACATGAGGAAAGGGGCTCCTTGTCCGGGGCGCCGCCCGGCAGGGCGCCGCCCGTTTTCGACCAGCTTCCAAGTGTGCATCCAAAGCGCCGAAGGCATCGCGCGGCCCCTGCATGGGCAGGGCCGGGGCCTGTCATGAATGCTTACGTAGTGCCTTTGTCTCTGCCCCGCAATTTGGGATAAATTTCCCAAAATGGATGCGCGCTCGCACTTGCACGAAGCACTTGAAAGCGCAGTCTCGCGCGTGCTGCGAGCGCTTTTTCGCGTGCTGCTGCGCCACGCCATGTCCTACACCGCCTTCGAGGACCTGGCCCGCCGCGTGTATGTCGACGTGGCCATGAAGGACTTCTCCATCGAAGGCAAGAAACCTTCCATTTCCCGCGCCTCCATTCTCTCGGGGCTCACGCGCAAGGAAGTGGGGCGCCTGCTGGAGCTGCGCACGGCGCCGGACGACCCCGCCCAGGGCGAACGCTACAACCGCGCCTCGCGCGTGCTCACCGGCTGGGTGCGCGATCCCGATTTCCTGAACGACAAGGGCGAGCCCATGGCGCTGGCCATCGAGGGGCCGCACGGCTTCACTGCCCTGGTGCGGCGCCACAGCGGCGACATGCCCGCGCGCGCGGTGCTCGACGAGCTGCTGCGCGTGGGTGCGGTGCGCTGGCAGGACGGCCAGCACGTGGCGCTGCAGACGCGCGCCTACGTTCCGGCGCGCAGCGCCCCCGACAAGCTGGACATCCTGGGCGTGGACGTGGCCGAGCTCATCGCCACCATCGACCACAACATCCAGAACGGCGACCTCGATCCGCGCTTCCAGCGCAAGGTGATGTACGAGGCCGTTCCGGACGGCGCCCTGCCCGCCTTCCGCAAGCTCAGCGCCCATCAGGCGCAGGCCCTGCTCGAGCGGCTCGACGCCTGGCTGCAGACCCACGACAGCGTTCCGGGTACGACCGAGGCAGGCGGCACGCCGTGCACGCGCGTCGGCCTGGGCATCTATTACTACGAGGAGCCGGTGGTTCCTCCATGCGAAGGAGAAGCACGATGAAGATACTCAAGACAATTGCGGCAGGTGCGGCCGCCTGCGCGCTGGTGCTGCTGGCCGCCTGCGGAGGCGGTGGTGGCGGCGACGGCGGCATTGGCGGCTCCGGTGCCACCGCGAGCAACGGCACCATGCGCGTGTCCATGACCGACGCGCCGACCTGCGGCTACGACGCGGTCAACGTGACGGTCAACTCGCTGCGGGTGCACCAGAGCAGCGACGCGCCCGACAGCGCCAGCGGCTGGGTCGACATTCCGCTTGCGCATCCGCAGCGGGTGGACCTGCTCACGCTGACCAACGGCGTGCTGTTCCCGCTGGGCGAAACGCCCCTGCCTGCCGGCAAGTACCAGCAGATGCGCCTGGTGCTGGCCGACAACACCTCTGCCTTTCCGCTGGCCAACTCGGTCAAGCCCACCGGCGGCGCCGAAGTGCCGCTGGACACGCCCAGCGCGCAGCAAAGCGGCCTGAAGCTCAACATGAACGTGGACGTGCCGGCCGGCCAGGTGGTGGACGCGGTGCTCGACTTCGACGCCTGCAAGTCGGTGGTCAAGCGCGGCAACTCGGGCAAGTACAACCTCAAGCCGGTGATCACCGTGATCGCGGTGGTCAACAACGGCGGCCAGCGGGTGGAAGGCTGGGTCGACCCGGCCCTGGCCGGCACGGGCACGCTGGTGTCGGTGCAGGCGCAAGGGCTGCCGGTCAAGACCAGCATCCCCGACGGCACGGGCCGCTTCGCGCTCTTCCCGGTGCCGGTGGGCAGCTACACGCTGGTGGTCACCGCGCCCAACCGGGCCACCGCGGTCGTCACGGGCGTGCCGGTAACCGCCGACGGTGTCACCTCCATCGGCAGCACCAGCGTGCGGGTGAACCCGCCGGTCTCGACGATGCGCAACGTCGTGGGCACGGTCAGCCCGGCCACCGGCACGGTGCGGGCAACGCAGGCGCTGTCCGGCGGGCCGACCGTCGAAGTGGCTTCGCCGCCGGTGGATGCGGCCGACGGCAGCTTCGCGATGAGCCTGCCCATTGCAGCACCGATTCGCGCCCCGTTCGTGGCCAACGCCCCGTCCTTCGGCTTTGCCGCCGACGCCGCCGTGGCGGGCCTCTATACGGTGCAGGCCAGCTCGAACGGCAATTCGAAGAACGCCAACATCGACACCAACGCAGCCGTGCCGCCGCTGAGCTTCACGCTGCCCTGAATGCCCAAGGCGGGCTGACGCCGCGGGCCTGGGCCATCCAGGTCCGGCCCCAGGCGTATTGAGCGCGTGCCGTCCATCCCCCTCCGGCGGCACGCGCTTTTTTTCGCGTTCACATCGCCTCACGCCGCACGCGTCCATGCGTGACACACTCGGCCCATGCCCGATGGATTTCACGCGACGCAAGAGAGCCCCTCGACGTCCCGCGCCTGCTGGATCGAAGCGCCCGGCCGCGCCGCAATTCGCCCGGTGCAGCTCCAGGCGCCCGGCGAGGGCCAGGTGCGGGTGCGTGCCCTGCACAGCGGCGTGAGCCGCGGCACCGAGCTGCTGGTGTTCGCAGGCCGCGTGCCGCCCAGCGAGTACCAGCGCATGCGCGCCCCGTTCCAGGAGGGCGAATTTCCGGCCCCGGTGAAGTACGGCTACGCCAGCGTGGGCGTGGTCGAGCATGGCCCGCCGCAGCTGCAAGGGCGCGCGGTGTTCTGCCTGCATCCGCACCAGGGCCGCTACGTGGTGCCGGCCGACGCAGTGCATCCGCTGCCCGACGGCGTGCCGCCTGCGCGCGGCGTGCTCGCCGCCAACATGGAGACCGCGCTGAATGCCCTGTGGGACGCGGCGCCCCGGCTGGGCGACCGCGTTGCCGTGGTGGGCGGCGGCGTGGTGGGCCTGCTGGTGGCCTGGCTGGCATCGCGCATGCCCGGCTGCAGCGTGCAACTGGTCGACACCCATGCGCCGCGCGGGCGCATTGCCGCCCAACTGGGCCTGCAGTTCGCAACGCCGGCCGACGCCGCGCCGGAGGCGGACCTCGTCATCCACGCCAGCGGCCACGCCCAAGGCCTGGCCACCGCGCTCCGGCTGGCCGCCTTCGAAGCCACCGTGCTCGAACTGAGCTGGTATGGCGAGCAGCCGGTGAGCCTGCCGCTGGGCGAGGCCTTCCACGCACGGCGCCTGACCATCAAGAGCTCGCAGGTGGGGCATGTGGCCGCAGCGCAGCGCGCCCGCTGGACGCACGCACGCCGCATGGCCCTGGCGCTCTCGCTGCTGCAGGACGGGCAGCTCGACGCGCTCATCACCGACAGCGCGCCTTTCGACCAATTGCCCGAGGTGCTGGCCCGCCTCGCGGCCGGCGCGCCGGATACCGTGTGCCAGCGCATCGACTATTGAACAGGCCCATTCCACGAGGAGCACCGCACCCCATGTTCAGCGTCAACGTCCGAGACCATTTCATGATCGCCCACAGCTTTCGCGGCGAAGCCTTCGGCCCGGCCCGGCGCATGCACGGCGCCACCTACGTGGTCGACCTCGAACTGCGCCGCGCCGAGCTCGACGCCGACGGCATGGTGGCCGACATCGCGCGCACCACCGACATGCTGCGCGCCGTGCTGGGCGAGCTGAACTTCCGCAACCTGGA